>NZ_JABWRV010000035.1:0-41872 GCF_014269105.1 Pseudomonas sp. SWRI77
CACTTCCCCTTGCCGGGTGTGTAGAGGACTTTCACCTCCAAGCCACCAGCGTGGCCACCACAGCCAAGCTGGTTGCGCTAGCGCGCAACGCGCCATGCCTGGCGCACCATAAAAAAACCCAGGGCAAATGCCCTGGGCTTTCGATGTAGCGTGACGCCTAACCGCGCTGATCAGAACGGAATATCGTCATCAAAGCTGTCAAAGTCAGCCGCCGGCTGCGGCGCTGGCTGCTGCGGCGCTGGGCGCTGAGGAGCCTGTTGTGGGCGCTGGGCCTGCTGACGTGGCGGCGCCTGGTTGTACTGTTGCTGCTGGCCACCCTGGTTGTAGTTGTTACCACCACCCTGGTTGTACTGGTCGCCGCCACCTTGCTGGTTCTGCGGACGGCCGCCCAACAGCTGCATGGTGCCCTGCATGTCGACGATGATTTCGGTGGTGTAACGCTTGATGCCGTCTTTTTCCCACTCGCGGGTCTGCAGCTTGCCTTCGATGTACACCTGCGAACCCTTGCGCAGGTATTCGCCGGCAATTTCGGCAACCTTGCCGAACATCGACACACGGTGCCACTCGGTACGCTCGACCTTCTGGCCCGACTGCTTGTCGGTCCACTGCTCGCTGGTAGCCAGGCTCAGGTTGGTCACGGCGTTACCGTTGGGCAGGTAGCGGACTTCGGGATCCTGGCCACAGGTGCCGACCAGAATGACTTTGTTAACCCCACGGGCCATAACGTTCTCCTAGGCTTCGCACGCCGAAGAGGCTGGGTTCACCAGACGCTCGAGGGTCGTACGGTCCAAAATTTTCGTATCCAGTTTGATATAGATGGCGGCTTCTTCTGCCACCACAACGGCGTCGGTTACACCCGGCACGGCCATCAGGCGTTCGGTCAACCCGGCTTCCCGGACTGCCTCGGGCGTCAACGGCATGCGCAGGCTGGTCACATACGGCGGCTCGTTCATGCGCAAGGCAACGACCAGCCACACGGCACACAGCGCCGCACAACCCAGAAACACCATGTTCAGCCCACCGTGCTGGAACAACCAGCCACCGAGGATTCCGCCTAGGGCGGCGCCCAGGAACTGGCTGGTGGAATACACCCCCATCGCCGTTCCCTTGCCACCCGCAGGCGACACCTTGCTCACCAGCGAAGGCAGCGAGGCTTCCAGCAGGTTGAATGCAGTAAAGAATACCACGGTGCCAATCACCAGTCCGCGCAAGTTGTCAGCCCACTGCCAGAAGAACACCTCTACCAGCAGCAACACACTGACCGCTCCGGCCAGCACGCGTTTCATCTTGCGCTTCTTCTCGCCGTAGATGATGAACGGCACCATTGCAAAAAATGAGATGAACAGCGCGGTCAGGTACACCCACCAGTGTTCTTCCTTCGGCAGGCCGCCCCGTTCGACGAAGGCCAAAGGCAGGGCGACGAAGCTGGCCATGAGAATGGCATGCAGGATGAAGATACCGACGTCCAGGCGCAGAAGGTCCGCATGGCGCAGGGTCGGGCCGAGTGCCTGGCGCGCGACACCCGACTCGCGGTGCTGCAGGGTGCTGTGGGAATTGGGCACGACGAAGGCAATCAGCAGGATACCGACCAAGGCAAGCCCCGCCGTGGCGAGGAACAATCCTGACAAGCCGAAGGCACTGGTCAACAGTGGCCCGACGACCATGGCGACGGCGAATGACAGGCCGATGCTCATGCCGATCATGGCCATGGCCTTGGTGCGGTGTTGCTCGCGGGTAAGGTCGGACAGCAGCGCCATGACCGCCGCAGAAATCGCCCCCGCGCCCTGCAGAATGCGCCCGGCGATCACGCCCCAGATAGAGTCGGCCTGGGCCGCCAAAATGCTGCCCAGGGCGAAGATCACCAGCCCCAGGTAGATCACCGGACGCCGCCCGATGCGGTCGGACACCATGCCGAACGGGATCTGCAGTACCGCCTGGGTCAGGCCATAGGCGCCAATGGCCAGGCCGATCAGCGCGGGCGTGGCGCCAGCCAGGTCCATGCCGTAGGTGGCCAGCACCGGCAAGACCATGAACATGCCCAGCATACGAAAGGCAAAGACCAGGGCCAGGCCGCTTGCGGCGCGGGTTTCGCTGCCACTCATGCGCTCGTTGTGGGTGTCGTGCATGGATTAACCTCGTGTGAACCGGCGGCGATTCTATCAGTCCGACAGCTAGACGGCATATACGCGACGCTTTGCCGCGTAATGGCAGCGCGCCGTATACTTCCTTGTTTATGCCCGCCGAGCGAGGCCGCAGTGGACAAGATCCTGATTCGTGGGGCACGTACCCACAACCTGAAGAACATCGACCTGACCCTGCCGCGGGACAAGCTGATCGTGATCACCGGCCTGTCCGGATCCGGCAAGTCCTCACTGGCGTTCGACACGCTGTACGCCGAAGGCCAGCGCCGCTATGTCGAATCCCTGTCGGCCTATGCCCGGCAGTTCCTGTCGATGATGGAAAAGCCCGACGTCGACACCATTGAAGGGCTCTCCCCGGCCATCTCCATCGAGCAGAAGTCGACGTCGCACAACCCGCGCTCTACCGTGGGCACGATCACCGAGATCTACGACTACCTGCGCCTGCTTTATGCCCGCGTCGGCACCCCGCGCTGCCCGGACCACGACATCCCGCTGGAAGCGCAGACCATCAGCCAGATGGTCGACCTGGTACTGGAGCGCCCTGAAGGCAGCAAGCTGATGCTGCTGGCCCCGGTAATCCGCGAGCGCAAGGGCGAGCACCTGGCGGTGTTCGACGAGCTGCGCGCCCAAGGCTTCGTCCGCGCACGGGTCAACGGCAAGCTCTACGAGCTCGATGAACTGCCCAAGCTGGACAAGCAGAAGAAGCACAGCATCGATGTGGTGGTAGACCGCTTCAAGGTCCGCGCCGACCTGCAGCAGCGCCTGGCCGAGTCGTTCGAGACTGCGCTCAAGCTGGCCGACGGCATCGCCCTGGTGGCGCCGATGGACGATGAGGAAGGCGAAGAGATGATCTTCTCCGCCCGCTTCGCCTGCCCGGTCTGCGGCCATGCGATCAGCGAGCTGGAACCCAAGCTGTTCTCGTTCAACAACCCGGCCGGTGCCTGCCCGACCTGTGACGGCCTGGGGGTCAAGCAGTTCTTCGACACCAAGCGCCTGGTCAATGCCGAGCTGACCTTGGCCGAGGGCGCGATACGCGGTTGGGACCGGCGCAACGTCTATTACTTCCAGATGCTCGGCTCGCTGTCCGCGCATTACGGGTTCAGCCTGGAGGCGCCGTTCGGCGAGCTGTCGGCCGAGCACCAGAAGGTGATCCTGCAAGGCAGCGGCAAGCAGAGCGTGGACTTCAAGTACCTCAACGACCGGGGCGACATCGTCAAACGCTCGCACCCGTTCGAGGGCATCGTGCCGAACCTGGAGCGGCGCTACCGCGAGACCGAATCGGCCACCGTGCGTGAAGAGCTGGCCAAGCTGCTCGGCACCCAGCCCTGCCCCGACTGCCGCGGTACTCGCCTGCGGCGCGAGGCCCGCCACGTGTGGGTTGGCGAGAAAACCCTGCCGGCAGTTACCAACCTGCCCATCGGTGAAGCCAGCAACTACTTCGGCGAGCTGACCCTGACCGGGCGCCGAGGCGAAATTGCTTCGAAGATCCTCAAGGAAATCTGCGAGCGCCTGCAATTTCTGGTCAACGTCGGCCTGGACTACCTGACACTGGACCGCAGCGCCGACACCCTGTCGGGCGGTGAAGCCCAGCGCATCCGCCTTGCCAGCCAGATCGGCGCGGGCCTGGTCGGGGTGATGTACATCCTCGACGAACCGTCCATCGGTCTTCATCAACGCGACAACGACCGCCTGCTGGCCACCCTCAACCACCTGCGCGACCTTGGCAACACGGTGATCGTGGTAGAGCACGACGAGGACGCTATCCGCCTGGCTGACTACGTGGTGGACATCGGTCCGGGGGCCGGGGTGCATGGCGGCCAGATCGTCGCCGAGGGCACGCCTGAAGAGGTCATGGCGCACCCTGACTCGCTGACTGGCAAATACCTGTCCGGGCGCAAGAAGATCGCCGTGCCAGCCAAACGCACACCGCGCGACAAGAAGCTCTCGCTGAAACTCAAAGGTGCCCGCGGCAACAACCTGCAGAACGTTGACCTGGAAATCCCGATCGGCCTGCTGACCTGCGTGACAGGGGTATCGGGTTCGGGCAAGTCGACGCTGATCAACAACACCTTGTACCCGCTCGCCGCGACCGCGCTGAACGGTGCCAGCAGCCTGGAAGCCGCGCCGCACAGCAGCATGGACGGCATGCAGCACCTGGACAAGGTAGTCGATATCGACCAGAGCCCGATTGGCCGCACACCGCGCTCCAACCCGGCAACCTACACCGGTATCTTCACGCCTATCCGTGAACTGTTCTCGGGCGTGCCCGAGTCGCGCTCGCGCGGCTATGGCCCCGGTCGTTTCTCGTTCAACGTCAAGGGGGGGCGTTGCGAGGCGTGCCAGGGTGACGGCCTGATCAAGGTCGAGATGCACTTCCTGCCAGACATCTACGTGCCGTGCGATGTGTGCAAGAGCAAGCGCTATAACCGCGAAACCCTGGAGATCAAGTACAAGGGCAAGAACATCCACGAGGTGCTGGAAATGACCATCGAGGATGCCCGCGAGTTCTTCGATGCGGTGCCGGCGCTGGCGCGCAAGCTGCAAACGCTGATGGACGTGGGCCTGTCATACATCAAGCTGGGGCAGTCGGCGACGACCTTGTCCGGCGGTGAGGCGCAGCGGGTGAAGCTGTCGCGCGAGCTGTCCAAGCGCGACACCGGCAAGACCCTGTACATCCTCGACGAGCCGACCACCGGCCTGCACTTCGCCGATATCCAGCAGTTGCTCGATGTGCTGCACCGCCTGCGCGACCACGGCAACACCGTGGTGGTGATCGAGCACAACCTGGACGTGATCAAGACGGCCGACTGGCTGGTGGACCTGGGGCCGGAGGGTGGCTCCAAGGGTGGGCAGATCATTGCCAGCGGTACGCCGGAAGAGCTGGCCAAGATGAAGCAGTCCTACACCGGGCATTACCTCAAGCCGCTGTTGGAGCGTGACCGGGCCTGATCCGCCTGTGCATAAAAAAGCCCCTGGTACCGTAGGTGCCAGGGGCTTTTTCGTGGGCTGTGGATAACTTACATCTGCGACTGCAGGTAGTTCTCCAGGCCGATCACCTTGATCAGGCCCTGCTGCTTCTCCAGCCAGTAGGTGTGATCTTCTTCGGTGTCAGCCAGCTGGGCGCGCAGGATGTCGCGGCTGATGTAGTCCTTGTGCAGCTCGCACAGCTCAATGCCTTTGCACAGCGCGGCACGCACCTTGTATTCGAGCTTGAGGTCAGCCTCGATCATTTCCGGCACGGTGCTGCCCACTTCAAGGTCATCGGCACGCATGTCGGGGGTGCCTTCGAGCATGAGGATGCGGCGCATCAGCGCATCGGCGTGCTGCGTCTCTTCTTCCATCTCGTGGTTGATACGCTCGTAGAGCTTGGACAGGCCCCAGTCTTCATACATACGCGAGTGAATGAAGTACTGGTCGCGTGCTGCCAGTTCGCCCTTCAGCAACGTGACGAGGTAGTTGATTACGTCCGGGTGACCTTGCATCGCCCTGCATCTCCATGTGAAAACATCAATGGACATAGTGTGAACCAGGTTTTGCTCGCGGTCACGGATAAACGCGCAATAACAGGCAAAAAATCGGCTAAACAGTAGTGATATTCATTGAAAAACCGCCCAAATGAGGGCGGTTCTTCTTATCACTTCGAGTTAAGCGAGGTTCACCCCCAGCGCCTTTGCAATGCCTTCGCCGTAGGCGGCGTCAGCCTTGTAGAAGTACTGGAGCTGACGCTGGATCACATCCTCGCTCACCCCTGCCATGGCACCGGCGATGTTACTGATCAGCAAGGCCTTCTGCTGTTCGTTCATCAGGCGGAACAACGCACCGGCGTGGCTGTAGTAGTCGTTGTCCTCGCGGTGATCGTAGCGATCAGCCGAACCATTGAGGGCCAGTGCAGGCTCGGCATGGCGTGGCGACTGCTTGGGTGCATCGGCGTAACTGTTGGGCTCGTAGTTCGGCGCGCTGCCGTAACTGCCGGTGGCCATCGAACCGTCACGCTGGTAGCTGTTGACTGGGCAGCGCGGTGCATTGACCGGCAGATGCTGATGGTTGGTACCCACTCGGTAGCGGTGCGCATCAGCGTAGGCAAACACGCGGCCTTGCAGCATGCGGTCTGGCGACAGCCCTACACCAGGGACCATGTTGCTAGGGCCAAAAGCGGCCTGCTCGACTTCGGCGAAGTAGTTGAGCGGGTTGCGGTTGAGCTCCAGCACACCCACTTCGATCAATGGGTAGTCCTTTTGCGACCAGGTCTTGGTCACGTCGAACGGGTTCTCGTCGCGGCTGGCCGCCTCGGCTTCACTCATCACCTGAATGCACACGGTCCAGCGCGGGTAGTCGCCACGCTCGATGGCCTCGAACAGGTCGCGCTGGGCGTAGTCCGGGTCTGTGCCGGCCAGGCGTGCAGCGTCGGCTGGGGCGAGGTTCTTGATGCCTTGCTGGGTCTTGAAGTGCCATTTGACCCAGGTGCGCTCGCCTGCAGCGCTGATCAGGCTGTAGGTGTGGCTGCCGAAGCCGTGCATGTGACGATAGCCGTCCGGAATGCCGCGGTCGGAGAACAGGATGGTGACCTGGTGCAGTGCCTCGGGTGAGTGCGACCAGAAGTCCCACATCATCTGGGCGTTCTTCAGGTTGGATTGCGGGTGGCGCTTCTGGGTGTGGATAAAGTCCGGGAACTTGAGCGGGTCACGGATGAAGAACACCGGGGTGTTATTGCCAACGATGTCCCAGTTGCCTTCCTCGGTATAGAACTTCAGCGCAAAACCTCGCGGGTCACGCTCGGTGTCGGCCGAACCCCGTTCGCCACCGACGGTGGAGAAACGCAGGAAGGTTTCAGTCTGTTTGCCGACCTGCTCGAACAGCTTGGCGCTGGTGAGCTCGGTGATATCGCGGGTGACGGTAAACGTGCCATAGGCGCCCGAACCCTTGGCGTGAACACGACGCTCGGGGATGTTTTCGCGGTTGAAGTGGGCAAGCTTCTCGATCAGGTGGAAATCGTCGAGCAGCAGCGGGCCGCGGGGGCCGGCAGAGCGGGAATTCTGGTTGTCAGCTACAGGTGCACCGCTGGCGGTGGTGAGAATCTTGCTCATGGGCTCTCCTTATCGGTCTTGAAGTGCCGGCTAATCGGCTTGGATAGGAGTATTGACGAGCGGTTGTTTCAGGACAAATTCATTACATGACTTGTATCAATAGAAATTAACAATACGTGCAGAAACAAAAAACCGGGCACTAGGCCCGGTTTTTTGTAGCAGACAGAACGTCTTACTCGGCAGCTTCTACAGCACCACCGACTGGACGATCAACCAGCTCGACGTACGCCATAGGCGCGTTGTCGCCAGCGCGGAAACCGCACTTCAGGATGCGCAGGTAGCCGCCCTGACGGGTGGCGTAACGCTTGCCCAGATCGTTGAACAGTTTGCCAACAGCGGACTTCGAACGGGTACGGTCGAAGGCCAGACGACGGTTAGCAACGCTGTCTTCCTTGGCCAGGGTGATCAGCGGCTCGGCAACGCGGCGCAGTTCCTTGGCTTTCGGCAGGGTGGTTTTGATCAGCTCGTGCTCGATCAGCGACACTGCCATGTTCTGGAACATAGCTTTGCGGTGAGAGCTGGTACGGCTCAGGTGACGTCCACTTTTACGATGACGCATGATTCATTCCTTACCAAACACTACGTTCGGTGATTACGACGATCAGGCGGTCGCCTTGTCGTCTTTCTTAAGACTTGCAGGCGGCCAGTTGTCGAGGCGCATGCCGAGAGACAGACCACGAGAGGCCAGGACGTCCTTGATTTCAGTCAGGGACTTCTTGCCCAGGTTAGGAGTCTTCAACAGCTCTACTTCGGTACGCTGAATCAGGTCGCCGATGTAGTAGATGTTCTCCGCCTTGAGGCAGTTGGCCGAACGTACAGTCAGTTCCAGGTCGTCAACCGGACGCAGCAGGATCGGATCGATCTCGTCTTCCTGCTCGACAACAACCGGCTCACTGTCACCTTTGAGGTCGACGAACGCGGCCAGCTGCTGTTGCAGGATGGTCGCAGCGCGGCGGATAGCCTCTTCAGGATCCAGGGTGCCGTTGGTTTCCAGATCAATGACCAGCTTGTCCAAGTTGGTACGCTGTTCAACACGGGCGTTTTCGACCACATAGGCGATACGACGCACCGGGCTGAACGAAGCGTCCAACTGCAGACGGCCAATGCTACGGCTTTCGTCTTCGTCGGTCTGACGGGAGTCGGCCGGCTCGTAACCACGACCACGAGCTACGGTGAGCTTCATGTTCAGGGCGCCATTCGACGCCAGGTTCGCGATTACGTGATCGGGGTTGACGATCTCGACATCGTGATCCAGCTGAATATCGGCAGCGGTAACCACCCCCGAACCCTTTTTCGACAAGGTCAGCGTAACTTCGTCACGACCGTGCAGTTTGATAGCCAGGCCTTTCAGGTTCAACAGGATTTCAATGACGTCTTCCTGAACACCTTCGATCGCGGAGTACTCATGGAGTACGCCATCGATCTCGGCCTCGACTACTGCACAGCCAGGCATGGAGGACAACAGGATGCGGCGCAGCGCGTTGCCCAGGGTATGGCCGAAGCCACGCTCGAGAGGCTCGAGCGTGATCTTGGCGCGGGTCGGACTGACTACCTGCACATCAATGTGGCGGGGAGTCAGGAACTCATTTACCGAAATCTGCATGGATGCACCTATTTTCTAGCCCTTACTTGGAGTAGAGCTCGACAATCAGGTTCTCGTTGATGTCGGCGGACAGGTCGCTGCGAGCAGGAACGTTCTTGAAAACGCCCGACTTTTTAGCAGCATCCACATCAACCCACTCAACGCGGCCACGCTGGGCGCACAGTTCAAGGGCTTGAACAATGCGCAGCTGGCTCAGCGACTTCTCGCGAACCGCGACCACGTCACCCGGACGAACTTGGTAGGATGGAATGTTTACAGTCTTACCGTTGACGCTGATCGCTTTGTGCGAAACCAGCTGACGGGACTCGGAACGAGTCGAGCCGAAGCCCATACGGTAAACGACGTTATCCAGACGGCACTCGAGCAGTTGCAGCAGGTTCTCACCGGTTGCGCCTTTTTTCGAGGCAGCAGCTTGGTAGTAACCGCGGAACTGACGCTCCAGAACACCGTAGATACGACGGACTTTTTGTTTCTCGCGCAGCTGGGTACCGTAGTCGGACTGACGGCCACGGCGCTGGCCGTGGATACCTGGGGCTGCTTCGATGTTGCACTTCGATTCCAGAGCGCGAACGCCGCTCTTCAGGAACAGATCGGTGCCTTCACGACGAGACAGTTTGCATTTTGGACCAATGTAACGTGCCATTCTTCTGTCTCCTGATTACACGCGACGCTTCTTCGGCGGACGGCACCCGTTATGCGGGATTGGCGTCACGTCGGTGATGCTGGCGATCTTGTAGCCGCAGCTGTTCAATGCACGAACGGCGGACTCACGACCTGGACCTGGACCCTTGACGTTAACGTCGAGGTTCTTCAGACCGTATTCCAGCGCAGCTTGACCAGCACGCTCAGCAGCAATCTGAGCTGCGAACGGGGTGGATTTGCGCGAACCACGGAAACCCGAACCACCGGAGGTCGCCCAGGACAAAGCATTGCCCTGACGGTCGGTGATGGTCACGATGGTGTTGTTAAAAGAAGCGTGGATGTGGGCGATGCCATCAACCACTGTCTTTTTGACTTTCTTACGAGGACGAGCAGCAGGTTTTGCCATGTCTATATTCCTGGGCGGTTACTTGCGGATCGGCTTACGCGGGCCCTTACGGGTGCGTGCGTTGGTCTTGGTGCGCTGACCGCGAACCGGCAGACCTTTACGATGACGCAGGCCGCGGTAGCAACCCAGGTCCATCAAGCGCTTGATCTTCATGTTGATGTCACGACGCAGGTCACCTTCGGTGGTGAACTTCGCGACTTCGCCACGCAGGGTTTCGATTTGCTCGTCGCTCAGATCCTTGATCTTAGCGGCTGGGTTTACACCAGCGTCTGCACAGATCTTCTGCGCAGTTGTGCGACCGACACCATAGATGTAGGTCAGCGAGATAACAGTATGCTTGTTATCTGGAATGTTGACGCCTGCAATACGGGCCATTCAGTGGGACTCCAATTGACAGCTACCTACGCCCCGGAAGCCAAGAAATAGGGCGCGAGATAATATCGCTGTAGAAACGAATAATCAACCCAGCAGCACACTAGCTGCTGGGTTTGAAGCGACGATCACAATCAGCCTTGGCGCTGTTTGTGACGCGGTTCCGCGCTGCAGATCACTCGTACGACGCCTTCGCGACGGATGATCTTGCAGTTACGGCACAGCTTTTTCACCGATGCACGAACTTTCATTACCGACTCCTCGAACCTTAGGGGCGTATCAGCGCAGCAAACCGCTGCCACCGTAGCCTTTCAGGTTGGCTTTCTTCATCAGGGATTCGTACTGGTGCGAAACGAGGTGCGATTGTACTTGGGACATGAAGTCCATCACAACCACTACCACAATCAGCAACGAGGTCCCGCCAAGGTAGAACGGCACATTTGCTGCCACCACCAGGAACTGGGGCAGAAGGCAGACGGCCATCATGTATAGAGCACCGAACATGGTCAAACGGGTCAGAACGCCATCAATGTAGCGCGCCGACTGCTCACCAGGACGGATACCCGGAATAAAGGCACCGGACTTCTTCAGGTTTTCCGCTACGTCTTTCGGATTGAACATCAACGCTGTGTAGAAGAAGCAGAAGAAAATGATCCCTGCACTAAACAGCAAAATGTTCAACGGCTGACCAGGAGCGATCGACTGCGAGATGTCCTGCAGCCAGCCCATACCTTCGGACTGACCGAACCAGGCACCCAGCGAAGCCGGGAACAGCAAAATGCTGCTGGCGAAAATGGCCGGGATAACCCCTGCCATGTTCACCTTCAACGGCAAGTGGCTGGTCTGCGCAGCGAAGACCTTGCGGCCCTGCTGACGCTTGGCGTAGTGAACGGCGATACGACGCTGACCACGCTCAATGAACACCACGAAACCGATAATCGCTACTGCCAGCAAACCGATAGCGACCAGGGCGAAAATGTTGATATCGCCTGTGCGCGCAGACTCGAAAGACTGCCCGATTGCTCTCGGAAGACCGGCAACGATACCCGCGAAGATCAACATCGAGATACCGTTGCCCACACCGCGCTCAGTGATCTGCTCGCCCAGCCACATCATGAACATCGCGCCTGCCACAAACGTGGAAACCGCGACGACATGGAAGCCTAGACCGGCAGAAAACGCCACGCCCTGGTTGGCCAGGCCAATGGACATGCCAATGGCTTGGACCAGCGCCAGAATAACGGTGCCGTAGCGGGTGTACTGGCTGATCTTGCGACGGCCAGCTTCACCTTCCTTCTTCAACTGCTCCAGTTGCGGGCTGACCGCCGTCATCAGCTGCATGATGATCGATGCCGAAATGTACGGCATGATCCCCAGTGCAAAGATGCTCATGCGCTCAAGCGCACCACCGGAAAACATGTTGAACAAGCTAAGAATGGTCCCCTCATTCTGCCGAAACAGATCCGCCAAACGGTCCGGATTGATGCCTGGAACCGGGATATGCGCACCTATCCGATAGACGATGATCGCCATGAACAGAAAGCGCAGACGAGCCCAGAGTTCCGACATCCCGCCCTTACCGAGCGAAGAGAGAGCACCTTGCTTAGCCATTTATTCCTCGAATTTGCCGCCAGCTGCTTCGATAGCCGCACGCGCACCCTTGGTGGCTGCGATGCCCTTGATGGTGACTGCGCGAGTAACTTCGCCAGACAGCATGATTTTCACACGCTGAATGTGCTGGTTGATCACGTTGGCATCCTTCAGGGATTGCACGGAGATCACGTCGCCTTCCACTTTGGCCAGCTCGGACAGACGCACTTCTGCGCGGTCCATGGCTTTCAGCGAAACGAAGCCGAACTTCGGCAGACGACGGTGCAGCGGCTGTTGACCGCCTTCGAAGCCCGGAGCGATCGAACCACCCGAACGGGAGGTCTGACCTTTGTGGCCACGGCCGCCGGTCTTACCCAGACCGCTACCGATACCACGACCCGGACGATGTTTTTCGCGACGGGAACCCGGCGCTGGACTCAGATCATTGAGTTTCATCGATTAACCCTCGACGCGCAGCATGTAGTAAGCCTTGTTGATCATCCCGCGATTCTCGGGAGTATCCTGGACTTCTACAGTGTGACCGATGCGACGCAGACCCAGACCCTTAACGCACAGTTTGTGGTTAGGAATACGGCCCGAGACGCTCTTGATCAGCGTTACTTTAACGGTTGCCATGATCAGAAGATCTCCTCGACGCTCTTGCCGCGCTTGGCAGCAATGGATTCAGGAGATTGCATGGCTTTCAGACCCTTGAAAGTGGCGTAAACCACGTTCACTGGGTTGGTCGAACCGTAGCACTTGGCCAGAACGTTCTGAACACCAGCAACTTCCAGGACAGCACGCATTGCGCCGCCGGCGATGATACCGGTACCTTCCGAAGCAGGCTGCATGTAAACCTTCGAGGCGCCGTGGGCAGCCTTGGTGGCGTACTGCAGGGTAGTGCCCTTCAGGTCAACCTGGATCATATTGCGACGAGCAGCTTCCATGGCTTTCTGGATCGCGGCTGGTACTTCGCGCGACTTGCCACGGCCGAAGCCAACACGACCTTTACCATCACCTACCACGGTCAACGCGGTGAAGGTGAAGATACGGCCGCCTTTTACGGTCTTGGCAACGCGGTTAACTTGAACCAGCTTCTCGATGTAGCCTTCGTCGCGCTTTTGATCGTTATTTGCCATAACTTAGAACTCCAGCCCGCCTTCACGAGCAGCATCAGCCAGCGCTTTGACGCGGCCATGGTACTTGAAGCCGGAACGGTCAAAGGCAACTTGAGATACACCGGCGGCTTTCGCACGCTCAGCTACCAGCTTGCCAACCTTAGTGGCCGCGTCGATGTTGCCAGTGGCGCCATCACGCAGGTCTTTGTCCAAGGTCGAGGCGCTTGCCAGAACCTTGCTGCCGTCGGCCGAAATGACCTGGGCATAGATGTGCTGCGAGGAGCGGAACACGCACAGGCGCACGACTTCGAGTTCGTGCATCTTGAGGCGTGCTTTGCGAGCGCGACGCAGTCGAGTAACTTTTTTGTCGGTCATTTGCTAGGCCCTACTTCTTCTTGGCTTCTTTACGACGGACTACTTCGTCCGCGTAACGCACACCTTTACCTTTGTAAGGCTCTGGCGGACGGAAGTCGCGGATTTCAGCGGCCACCTGACCTACCAGCTGCTTGTCGATACCCTTGATCAGGATGTCGGTCTGGCTAGGTGTTTCAGCGGTGATACCGGCTGGCAGTTCGTAGTCCACTGGGTGCGAGAAGCCCAGGGCCAGGTTCAGGACGGTGCCCTTGGCCTGAGCCTTGTAACCAACACCGACCAGCTGGAGCTTACGCTCGAAGCCTTGGCTTACGCCTTGGACCATGTTGTTGACCAGAGCGCGGGTAGTACCGGCCATGGCGCGAGCTTGCTGGTCACCATTGCGAGCGACGAAACGCAGCTCACCAGACTCTTCGGTAACTTCAACAGACGAGTGAACGTTCAGTTCGAGAGTGCCTTTGGCACCCTTCACCGAAAGCTGCTGGCCGGCGAATTTGACTTCGACACCAGATGGCAGCTTAACGGGGTTCTTAGCGACGCGAGACATGTCTATCCCCCCTTAGAACACTGTGCAGAGAACTTCGCCGCCGACGCCGGCAGCGCGCGCAGCGCGATCAGTCATCACACCTTTGTTGGTGGAGACAATAGACACGCCCAGACCGCCACGTACTTTCGGCAGATCGGTGACGGCCTTGTACTGGCGCAGGCCTGGACGGCTGGAGCGCTTCAGTTCCTCGATGACCGGACGGCCTTCGAAGTACTTCAGTTCGATCGACAGGGAGGGCTTGGCTTCGCCACTGACTTGGTAGCCAGCGATGTAACCTTCATCCTTCAGAACTTTGGCAACCGCAACCTTCAGCGTAGAGGAAGGCATGCTCACGACGGACTTTTCAGCCATCTGGGCATTACGGATGCGAGTTAGCATGTCCGCTAACGGGTCCTGCATACTCATGGGCTAGATGCTCCTGATACAAGAATTATTAGCCTTGCGGCTATCACAACCACCCGAGCGGGTTGGGTAAAAAACCCAGGCTCAGGTGAGCCGGTCATTCTAGACACAAGGCAGAAACGAAACAAGCCCCATATAGGGGCTTGTTTGTTGGCGAGGTCACCGGCGGTCGGAAGATTGCTCCCCTTCCGCCGGGATCACACCTGCAGCGATTACCAGGAGGCCTTGACCAGACCTGGTACGTCACCACGCATTGCCGCTTGACGCAGCATGTTACGGCCCAGGCCGAACTTACGGTATACACCGTGAGGACGACCGGTCAGGCGGCAACGGTTGCGCAGACGCGCAGCGCTGGCATCACGTGGCTGCTTCTGCAGAGCGACAACGGCAGCGAAACGCTCTTCAGGAGAGGCGTTCAGGTTGACGATGGTCGCTTTCAGCTCAGCACGCTTTTTGGCGAACTTGGCTACCGTGAGCTGACGCTTCAGCTCGCGGTTTTTCATGCTCTTCTTGGCCATTTTCCTACTCCAATCAGTTGCGGAACGGGAATTTGAAAGCACGCAGCAGAGCGCGGCCTTCGTCATCCGAACGAGCAGTGGTGGTCAGGGTGATGTCCAAACCGCGCAGAGCATCGATCTTGTCGTAATCGATTTCCGGGAAGATGATCTGCTCTTTCACGCCCATGCTGTAGTTGCCACGGCCATCGAAGGACTTGGCATTCAGGCCGCGGAAGTCGCGAACCCGAGGCAGGGAGATCGCCAGCAGGCGGTCCAGGAATTCGTACATCTTGTCGCTACGCAGGGTCACCTTGACGCCGATCGGCCATCCTTCACGGACTTTGAAGCCCGCGATGGATTTACGAGCGAAAGTCACGACCGGCTTTTGACCGGTGATCTTTTCCAGGTCGGCAACAGCGTGCTCGATGACTTTTTTGTCGCCGATCGCTTCGCCCAGACCCATGTTCAGGGTGATTTTGGTAACGCGCGGAACTTCCATCACGTTCGACAGCTTAAGTTCTTCCTTAAGCTTGGGAGCGATTTCGTTCCGGTAAATCTCTTTCAGTCGTGCCATGGTCTTCTACCTAGCAGTGTTCAAGCATCAACCGCTTTTTGGGTCGACTTGAAGACACGAATTTTCTTACCGTCTTCTACTTTGAAACCAACGCGGTCAGCCTTGTTGGTTTCGCCGTTGAAGATGGCAACGTTGGAAGCGTGCAGAGGCGCTTCTTTCTCGACGATACCGCCCTGAACGCCCGCCATCGGGTTAGGCTTGGTATGACGCTTGACCAGGTTCACACCACCGATAACCAGACGGTCATCAGCAAGAACCTTCAGCACCTTACCGCGCTTACCTTTGTCTTTGCCGGCGATCACGATGATCTCGTCGTCACGACGAATCTTTTGCATGTCGGATCTCCTTACAGCACTTCAGGGGCGAGCGAGACGATCTTCATGAACTTCTCAGTACGAAGTTCACGGGTCACTGGCCCGAAGATGCGAGTGCCGATCGGCTCTTGCTTGTTGTTCAGCAGAACAGCAGCGTTGCCGTCGAAACGAATGATGGAACCGTCAGCGCGACGTACACCGTGACGGGTACGGACGACAACAGCGGTCATCACCTGGCCTTTTTTGACCTTACCGCGCGGAATTGCTTCCTTGACGGTTACTTTGATGATGTCACCGATGCCAGCGTAACGACGGTGCGAACCGCCGAGTACCTTGATGCACATGACGCGACGAGCGCCGCTGTTATCGGCCACATCGAGCATGGATTGAGTCTGAATCATAAAATTTCTCCGACCCCTAGCCCTTAGACTTCAACAGCGCGTTCGAGGACTTCAACCAGTGCCCAGGACTTGGTCTTGGCCAGCGGACGGGTTTCGGTAATCGAAACTTTGTCGCCGATCTTGCACTGGTTGGTTTCGTCGTGCGCGTGCAGCTTAGTCGAACGCTTAACGTATTTACCGTAGATCGGGTGCTTTACGCGACGCTCGATCAGAACGGTGATGGTCTTGTCCATTTTGTCGCTGACGACACGGCCAGTCAGCGTACGGACGGTTTTTTCAGCTTCAGCCATGATCACTTACCTGCCTGCTGGTTGAGCACAGTTTTCACGCGAGCGATGTCACGCTTAACTTGCGAGAGCAGGTGCGACTGCCCCAACTGGCCAGTTGCTTTCTGCATGCGCAGATTGAACTGGTCGCGCAGCAAGCCGAGCAGTTGCTCGTTCAGCTGCTGTGCCGATTTTTCACGAAGTTCATTCGCTTTCATCACATCACCGTCCGCTTAACAAAGGAGGTGGCGAGAGGCAGCTTTGCAGCAGCCAGGGCGAAAGCTTCGCGCGCCAGCTCTTCAGAAACACCCTCGATCTCGTACAGGACTTTGCCTGGCTGGATCTGGGCAACCCAGTATTCCACGGAGCCCTTACCTTTACCCATACGAACCTCGAGAGGCTTCTTGGAGATCGGCTTGTCCGGGAACACACGGATCCAGATCTTGCCGCCACGTTTAACGTGACGGGTCAGAGCACGACGTGCCGACTCGATCTGGCGGGCGGTGAGGCGACCGCGAGCAACAGCTTTCAGGGCGAATTCGCCGAAGCTGACTTTGCTACCGCGCAGTGCCAGACCACGGTTGTGGCCAGTCATCTGCTTGCGGAATTTTGTACGCTTTGGTTGCAACATTTGGCGTACCCCTTACTTAGCAGCTTTTTTACGAGGCGCTGGTGCTTGTGGTTTCAGTTCTTCTTGGCGACCACCAATAACTTCGCCTTTGAAGATCCAAACCTTCACACCGATCACACCATAAGTGGTGTGAGCTTCGTAGGTGTTGTAGTCGATATCGGCACGCAGGGTGTGCAGAGGCACACGACCTTCGCGATACCACTCGGTACGAGCAATCTCGGCGCCGCCGAGACGACCGCTCACCTGGATCTTGATGCCCTTGGCACCAATACGCATGGCGTTCTGTACGGCGCGCTTCATGGCACGACGGAACATTACGCGGCGTTCCAGCTGCTGAGCTACGCTCTGCGCAACCAGCATAGCGTCGAGCTCCGGCTTGCGGATCTCTTCGATGTTGATGTGCACAGGCACACCCATCTGCTTGGTCAGGTCCTGACGCAGCTTCTCGACATCCTCACCTTTCTTACCGATAACGATACCGGGACGAGCAGTGTGGATGGTGATGCGTGCAGTTTGAGCCGGACGATGAATATCGATACGGCTTACGGACGCGCTTTTTAGTTTGTCTTGGAGGTACTCACGTGTTTTCAGATCCTTCAACAGGTAATCTGCGTAAGTAGCACCGTCTGCGTACCAGACGGAGGTGTGCTCCTTGACGATTCCCAGGCGAATGCCAGTGGGATGTACTTTCTGACCCATCTGATCGACTCCGTTACTTGTCCGCAACCTTGACAGTGATATGGCAAGACCGCTTGACGATGCGATCAGCACGGCCTTTGGCACGTGGCATGATGCGCTTCAGCGAACGCCCTTCGTTGACGAAGACGGTGGAGACCTTCAGGTCATCAACGTCTGCGCCTTCGTTGTGTTCGGCGTTGGCAACGGCCGACTCGAGGACTTTCTTCATGATTTCAGCGGCTTTTTTGCTGCTGAAGGCCAACAGGTTGAGCGCTTCGCCCACCTTCTTCCCGCGGATCTGGTCGGCGACCAAGCGGGCTTTCTGGGCGGAGATGCGAGCGCCCGACAACTTAGCGGCTACTTCCATTTCCTTACCCCTTAACGCTTGGCTTTCTTGTCAGCCACGTGCCCGCGATAGGTGCGGGTACCGGCGAACTCGCCCAGTTTGTGGCCGACCATGTCTTCGTTCACGAGAACTGGGACATGTTGGCGACCGTTATGAACCGCGATGGTCAGACCGACCATTTGTGGCAGGATCATCGAGCGACGCGACCAGGTTTTAACTGGCTTGCGATCGTTCTTCTCCACCGCCACTTCGACCTTCTTCAACAGGTGAAGATCGATAAAAGGACCTTTTTTCAGAGAACGTGGCACTGTCGTATCCCTCTAGTTACTTGCGACGACGGACGATCATGTTGTCGGTACGCTTATTACCACGGGTTTTAGCACCCTTGGTTGGGAAGCCCCATGGCGATACCGGATGACGACCACCAGAGGTACGACCTTCACCACCACCATGTGGGTGGTCAACCGGGTTCATGGCAACACCACGAACGGTTGGGCGAACGCCGCGCCAGCGTTTGGCACCAGCTTTACCCAGCGAACGCAGGCTGTGCTCGGAGTTCGAGACTTCGCCCAGGGTCGCACGGCACTCAGCCAGTACTTTACGCATCTCACCGGAGCGCAGACGCAGAGTCACGTAGACGCCGTCACGAGCGATCAGCTGAGCCGAAGCACCAGCGGAACGAGCGATCTGAGCACCTTTACCCGGCTTCAGTTCGACGCCGTGAATGGTGCTACCTACTGGGATGTTGCGCAGCTGCAGGGAGTTACCGGCCTTGATTGGGGCCAGGGCACCTGCGATCAGCTGGTCGCCAGCGCTCACGCCTTTAGGGGCGATGATGTAGCGACGCTCACCGTCTGCGTAGCACAGCAGGGCGATGTGAGCAGTACGGTTTGGATCGTATTCGATACGCTCGACAGTGGCTGGGATGCCATCTTTGTCGTTGCGACGGAAGTCGACCAGACGGTAATGCTGCTTGTGACCACCACCAACGTGACGAGTGGTAATGCGGCCATTGTTGTTACGACCACCAGACTTCGACTTCTTCTCGAGCAGCGGTGCGTGAGGAGCGCCCTTGTGGAGCTCCTTGTTGACCACCTTGACCACGAAACGGCGGCCAGGGGAAGTCGGTTTGCATTTAACGATTGCCATGATGCACCCCTTCCTTACTCAGCACTGCTGCTGAAATCGAGATCTTGGCCTGGCTGAAGGGAGACAATTGCCTTCTTCCAGTCATTACGCTTGCCCAGACCACGTGCGGTACGCTTGGTTTTACCCAGAACGTTAACGGTCGACACGTTTTCAACTTTTACGTTGAACAGGCCTTCGACAGCTTTCTTGATTTCCAGCTTGGTTGCGTCGGTAGCAACCTTGAATACGAACTGGCCTTTCTTCTCAGCCAGAACGGTAGCCTTCTCGGAAACGTGCGGGCCAAGGAGGACTTTGAATACGCGTTCCTGGTTCATCCCAGCAGCTCCTCGAATTTCTTCACGGCCGAGACAGTGATCAACACTTTCTCGTATGCGATCAGACTGACCGGGTCGGAACCTTGAACGTCACGTACATCGACGTGCGGCAGGTTGCGAGCAGCCAGGTACAGGTTCTGATCAACAGCGTCCGAAACGATCAGAACGTCGCTCAGACCCATGCCGTTCAGCTTGTTCAGCAGATCTTTGGTTTTCGGTGCTTCAACAGCGAAGTCCTGAACCACGACCAGACGGTCGCTACGCACCAGCTCAGCGAGGATGGAGCGCAGAGCTGCGCGATACATCTTCTTGTTGAGCTTTTGCGAGTGATCTTGAGGGCGAGCTGCGAAGGTAACACCACCGCCACGCCAGATCGGACCACGAGTGGTACCAGCACGAGCACGGCCAGTACCCTTCTGACGCCATGGGCGCTTACCGCCACCAGCCACGTCGGAACGGGTCTTTTGCTGCTTGGTGCCCTGACGGCCGCCGGCCATGTAGGCCACGACTGCTTGGTGAACCAGCGTCTCGTTGAATTCGCCACCGAAAGTCAGTTCGGAAACTTCGATCGCCTGAGCGTCATTTACATTAAGTTGCATGTCAGTTTCCCCTTAACCGCGAGCCTTGACAGCCGGACGTACAACCACGTCGCCGCCAGTAGCGCCAGGAACGGCACCCTTGATCAGCAGCAGGTTGCGTTCAGCGTCTACGCGTACTACTTCCAGGGACTGAACAGTCACGCGCTCGGCGCCCATGTGGCCGGACATTTTCTTGCCCTTGAACACACGACCAGGAGTCTGGCACTGGCCGATGGAGCCTGGGACACGGTGCGACACGGAGTTACCGTGGGTGTTGTCCTGACCACGGAAGTTCCAGCGCTTGATGGTACCGGCGAAGCCTTTACCTTTGGACTGACCAGTAACGTCTACCAGCTGGCCTGCAGTGAAGAGTTCAGCTTTGATCGAGTCGCCAGCCTGGAACTCGCCTTCTTCAAGGCGGAACTCCCAGACACCGCGACCAGCGGCAACGTTCGCTTTAGCGAAGTGACCTGCTTGAGCAGCAGTCACACGCGAAGCACGACGCTCGCCGACAGTGACTTGCACTGCACGGTAGCCATCGGTTTCTTCAGTCTTGAACTGGGTGACGCGATTCGGCTCGATCTCAATGACCGTGACCGGAATGGAGACACCTTCTTCGGTGAAAACGCGGGTCATACCGCATTTACGACCGACTACACCAATAGTCATGTTGTAACCTCATGAGTGTACGGGGCTTTCACCCGCTATGGCCGCCCATTTCAGAGCGTTACACGGACAAGACCGAAGTCTTAGCCGAGGCTGATCTGCACTTCCACACCTGCCGCGAGATCAAGCTTCATCAGCGCATCAACGGTTTTATCCGTTGGCTGGACGATGTCCAGAACGCGCTTATGAGTGCGAATCTCGTACTGGTCACGCGCGTCTTTGTTGACGTGCGGGGAGACCAGAACGGTGAAACGCTCTTTGCGGGTAGGCAGTGGAATTGGACCACGCACTTGTGCACCAGTACGTTTCGCGGTTTCCACGATTTCCTGGGTGGATTGGTCGATCAGGCGATGGTCGAAAGCCTTCAACCTGATACGGATTTGCTGATTTTGCATTGGATTTCAGACTCCAGGCTGTTCCCAACGGACGCACTACGCCCGCTAAAAGGAGGCGTGATTCTATAGACGGCTCAATTTAGTGTCAACCCAATAAAAAAAACCCCCGCTGAGCGGGGGTTTTTTCAATCGATCGAGTGATTACTCGATGATTTTGGCTACGACGCCGGCGCCGACGGTACGACCGCCTTCACGGATAGCGAAGCGCAGACCGTCTTCCATTGCGATGGTCTTGATCAGCGTGACAGTCATCTGAATGTTGTCACCTGGCATTACCATTTCAACGCCTTCCGGCAGTTCGCAGTTACCGGTCACGTCAGTGGTACGGAAGTAGAACTGAGGACGGTAGCCTTTGAAGAACGGAGTGTGACGGCCGCCTTCTTCCTTCGACAGGACGTAGACTTCTGCGGTGAACTTGGTGTGCGGCTTGACCGAACCTGGCTTGACCAGAACCTGGCCACGCTCAACGTCGTCACGCTTGGTACCACGCAGCAGAACGCCGCAGTTCTCGCCAGCACGACCTTCGTCCAGCAGCTTGCGGAACATCTCAACACCGGTGCAGGTGGTGGTGGTGGTGTCACGCAGACCAACGATTTCCAGCGGATCCTGAACGCGGACGATACCACGCTCGATACGACCGGTAACAACGGTACCACGACCCGAGATCGAGAATACGTCTTCGATTGGCATCAGGAACGGCTTGTCGATAGCACGCTCTGGCTCTGGGATGTAGCTGTCCAGAGTTTCAACCAGCTTCTTGACGGCAGTGGTGCCCATCTCGTTGTCGTCTTTGCCTTCCAGCGCCATACGAGCCGAACCGATGATGATCGGAGTGTCGTCGCCTGGGAAGTCATAGGTGGACAGCAGGTCGCGAACTTCCATCTCGACCAGTTCCAGCAGCTCAGCGTCGTCTACCAGGTCAGCCTTGTTCAGGAAGACCACGATGTACGGAACGCCAACCTGACGGGACAGCAGGATGTGCTCACGGGTTTGTGGCATCGGGCCATCAGCGGCCGAGCAAACCAGGATCGCGCCGTCCATCTGGGCAGCACCGGTGATCATGTTCTTCACGTAGTCAGCGTGACCTGGGCAGTCGACGTGAGCGTAGTGACGAATGTTCGAGTTGTACTCGACGTGAGCGGTGTTGATGGTGATACCGCGCGCTTTTTCTTCCGGAGCCGAGTCGATCTTGTCGAACTCAACGACTGCCGAACCGAAAACTTCGGAG
Organism: Pseudomonas sp. SWRI77; assembly: GCF_014269105.1. Classification (NCBI taxonomy): domain Bacteria; kingdom Pseudomonadati; phylum Pseudomonadota; class Gammaproteobacteria; order Pseudomonadales; family Pseudomonadaceae; genus Pseudomonas; species Pseudomonas sp. SWRI77. Next base: position 22,315 of record NZ_JABWRV010000035.1, read on the forward strand.
CAGACGCGAGTCAGAGCTGCGGTCAGAGTGGTCTTACCGTGGTCAACGTGGCCGATAGTGCCGACGTTAACGTGGGGAAGGGAACGATCAAATTTTTCTTTAGCCACGACAGTGAACCTCTTGCCTAAAGGGGATTAGCCTTGTTTTTTAACGAGTGCTTCGACGATGTTCGACGGAGCTTCGGCGTATTTGGAGAATTCCATGGAGTAGCTTGCGCGACCCTGAGACATGGAACGAACGTCGGTCGCATAACCGAACATCTCTCCGAGCGGTACCTCAGCAGTGATTACCTTGCCGGACACCGAGTCTTCATTACCCTGGATCATCCCGCGACGACGGCTCAGGTCACCCATCACGTCACCCAGGTAGTCTTCCGGAGTTACAACTTCGACCTTCATGATCGGCTCAAGCACCACGCCACCACCCTTCTGGGCCAGTTGCTTGGTCGCCATCGAAGCGGCGATCTTGAACGCCATTTCGTTGGAGTCGACGTCGTGGTACGAACCGTCGAATACCGTAGCCTTCAGGCCGAGCAGCGGATAGCCGGCAACAACGCCGTTTTTCATCTGCTCTTCGATACCCTTCTGGATCGGGGCGATGAATTCCTTAGGAATCACACCACCAACGACTTCGTTGGTGAACACCAGACCTTCGGTGATGTTGCCTTTCTCGTCGACGTCCGGCTCCGAGAAACGGATCCAGCAGTGACCGAACTGACCACGACCGCCCGACTGACGAACGAACTTGCCTTCGATCTCGACGTTGGACTTGGTGATCTTCTCGCGGTACGAAACCTGAGGCTTACCGATGTTGGCTTCGACGTTGAACTCGCGCTTCATGCGGTCAACGAGGATATCCAGGTGCAACTCACCCATGCCCGAGATGATGGTCTGACCAGTCTCTTCGTCGGTCTTGACGCGGAACGACGGGTCTTCCTGAGCCAGCTTGCCCAGAGCGATACCCATCTTCTCCTGGTCAGCCTTGGTTTTCGGCTCTACGGAGAGCGAAATAACCGGCTCAGGGAAGTCCATACGCTCAAGGATGATTGGCTTGTCAGCGTTGCACAGGGTTTCGCCTGTGGTCACGTCCTTCATGCCGATCAGGGCCGCGATGTCGCCAGCGCGTACTTCCTTGATCTCTTCACGCTGGTTGGCGTGCATCTGCACCATACGACCAACGCGCTCTTTCTTGCCCTTGACCGAGTTGATGACGGAGTCACCGGAGGTCAGAACACCCGAGTAGACGCGAACGAAGGTCAGAGTACCCACGAACGGGTCAGTCGCGATCTTGAACGCCAGAGCCGAGAACGGCTCGTCGTCGTCAGCGTGACGCTCGTCTTTACGAACAGCCGGATCGTCTTTGTCCAGATCCTTGTCGTCCGGGTTGATACCCTGGATTGCAGGAATCTCGGTCGGAGCAGGCAGGTAGTCGATGACGGCGTCGAGAACCAGGGGAACGCCCTTGTTCTTGAACGACGAACCGCAGACGGCCGGTACGATTTCGCTGGCCAGGGTGCGCGCGCGCAGACCGGCTTTGATTTCGTCGACGGTCAGCTCTTCGCCTTCCAGGTACTTGTTCATCAGCTCTTCGCTGGCCTCGGCAGCCGCCTCAACCATGTTGGAGCGCCACTCTTCAGCCAGCTCCAGCATATCGGCAGGAATTTCTTCCTCGCGATAGGTGGTGCCTTTGTCGTCGTCGTTCCAGTAGATAGCCTTCATCTTGATCAGGTCGACCTGACCCTGGAAGTTATCTTCCGAACCGATGGCCAGCTGAACAGGAACCGGGGTGTGACCCAGACGGTTCTTGATCTGACCTACGACGCGCAGGAAGTTTGCACCGGCACGGTCCATCTTGTTCACGTAAACAACACGTGGAACGCCATATTTGTTGGCCTGACGCCATACGGTTTCGGACTGAGGCTCAACGCCGGAGGTACCGCAGAACACAACGACCGCGCCGTCGAGTACACGCAGCGAACGCTCTACTTCAATGGTGAAGTCGACGTGGCCGGGGGTATCGATGACGTTTACGCGGTAGTTGTCATACTGACCAACAGAACCTTTCCAGAAGGTGGTAACGGCAGCGGAGGTAATGGTGATACCCCGCTCCTGCTCCTGCACCATCCAGTCGGTGGTCGCGGCGCCGTCGTGCACCTCGCCCATCTTGTGGCTCAGGCCTGTATAGAACAGGATCCGCTCGGTAGTGGTGGTCTTGCCCGCGTCAACGTGGGCACAGATACCAATGTTACGGTAGCGGTTAATTGCTGTAGTACGAGCCATAAAGCCCTCGCAAAATGATTGATGCTTGAATTAGAAGCGGTAGTGCGAGAACGCTTTGTTGGCTTCGGCCATACGGTGAACGTCTTCACGCTTCTTGACTGCAGCACCTTTGCCTTCAGCAGCATCCAGCAGCTCGCCAGCCAGGCGCAGAGCCATCGACTTCTCGCCGCGCTTGCGGGCGTAGTCTACGAGCCAGCGCATTGCCAGAGCATTACGACGGGATGGACGAACTTCAACCGGGACCTGGTAAGTGGCACCGCCGACACGACGGGACTTTACTTCGACCAGCGGAGCGATGGCGTCGAGAGCTTTCTCGAAGATTTCCAGGGGGTCGCTGTTCTTGCGCTCTTTGACCTTGTCCAGTGCACCGTAAACGATGCGCTCGGCCACGGCCTTTTTGCCGCTTTCCATCACGTGGTTCATGAACTTGGCGAGGATTTGGGATCCGTATTTAGGATCGTCCAGAATCTCACGTTTTGCTGCTACACGACGTCTTGGCATGATAAGCCCTCAAACGGTCTTCAGGTTAGCCCGGGACGTGGGTCTGCGACCCCTGCCCGACCTTACTCTTATCGACTCAAAAAAATGGATGTGTGCAAACGGCCGATTACTTCGGACGCTTGGTACCGTACTTCGAACGACCCTGGTTACGGCCTTTAACGCCCGAAGTATCCAGAGAGCCGCGAACGGTGTGGTAACGAACACCTGGCAAGTCTTTTACACGGCCGCCACGGATCAGGACGACGCTGTGCTCTTGCAGGTTGTGGCCTTCACCGCCGATGTACGAGGAAACCTCGAAACCGTTGGTCAGGCGAACACGGCAAACTTTACGCAGTGCCGAGTTAGGTTTTTTCGGCGTGGTGGTGTACACGCGGGTGCACACGCCACGACGTTGCGGGCAGTTCTGCAGCGCAGGAACGTCGGACTTCTCGACCGAACGCTTACGCGGCTGACGTACCAGCTGGTTGATAGTTGCCATCTACTAGCTCCACTGATTGTCTTGCGACTCTATTGTCTTGCAAGAAAGCCAAAAATTGGCGAGACGGAGCCTCACCAAATTTAAGGGTACAAAAGTCTACGGAGGATCTTGCACCCAGTCAAGACGAGGCCCCGGCCATCCCCGCCCGGTCATCGGCAACAATTTATGTCGCCGACGGCCGTTCGGGGCTTGCCGGGGCCCTGCCCTGTACTTAGTTACCGCTGGAATTCAGCGCTTCGGTCAGTGCGGCTTCAACCTCACTGGCGCTCACACGCAGCGGTTTGTCGGCTTCACGGCGACGCTTGCGCTCGCTGTGGTAGGCCAGACCGGTACCGGCCGGGATCAGACGACCCACGACCACGTTCTCTTTCAGGCCGCGCAGGTAATCGCGCTTGCCGGTGACGGCCGCTTCGGTCAATACGCGGGTGGTTTCCTGGAAGGAAGCCGCGGAAATGAACGATTCGGTCGACAGCGACGCCTTGGTGATACCCAGCAGCACGCGCGAGAACTTCGAGATGAACTTGTCTTCGCTGGCCAGACGCTCGTTCTCGACCAGTACGTGAGTCAGTTCCATCTGGTCGCCCTTGATGAAGCTGGAATCACCCGACTCGGCAATCTCGACCTTACGCAGCATCTGACGCAGGATGGTCTCGATGTGCTTGTCGTTGATCTTAACGCCTTGCAGACGGTAAACGTCCTGAATCTCGTTGACGATGTACTTCGCCAGCGCGCTCACACCCAGCAGACGCAGGATGTCGTGCGGATCGCTCGGGCCGTCGGAGATAACTTCGCCGCGGTTTACCTGTTCGCCTTCGAAGACGTTCAGGTGGCGCCACTTCGGAATCAACTCTTCGTACGGATCGCTACCGTCGGTCGGAGTAATGACCAGACGACGCTTGCCCTTGGTCTCTTTACCGAACGCGATGGTGCCGCTGACTTCAGCCAGAATCGAGGCTTCTTTCGGACGGCGCGCTTCGAACAAGTCGGCGACGCGTGGCAGACCACCGGTGATGTCACGGGTTTTCGACGTTTCTTGCGGGATACGCGCGATAACGTCACCCACACCGATCTGAGCACCGTCAGCCACGCCGACGAGGGCGTTGGCCGGCAGGAAGTACTGAGCCGGTACGTCGGTACCTGGCAGGTACAGGTCCTTGCCGTTGGCATCGACCATCTTGATTGCCGGACGGATTTCCTTGCCTGCGGCAGGGCGATCCTTGACGTCCAGAACTTCGATGTTGGTCAACCCCGTCAATTCGTCGGTCTGACGCTTGATGGTGATGTTTTCTTCCATGCCCACGAAGGTCACGGTACCTTTCAGCTCGGTAACGATCGGGTGGGTGTGCGGGTCCCACTTGGCGACGATGGCGCCAGCTTCGACCTTGTCACCTTCCTTGACCGAAATCACCGCACCGTAAGGCAGCTTGTAACGCTCACGCTCACGACCGAATTCATCGGCAATGGCCAGCTCGCCGGAACGCGATACGGCAACCAGGTTGCCATCGGCGCGCACGACATGCTTCAGGTTGTGCAGACGCACCATACCGCCGTTCTTCACCTGGACGCTGTCGGCAGCCGAGGTCCGGCTTGCAGCACCACCGATGTGGAACGTACGCATGGTCAGCTGGGTACCCGGCTCACCGATCGACTGTGCAGCGATAACGCCGACAGCTTCACCGATGTTGACCTGGTGACCGCGAGCCAGGTCACGACCGTAGCACTTGGCGCAGATGCCGTAGCGAGTTTCGCAGTTGATCGGCGAACGCACGATAACTTCGTCGATGCTGTTCAGCTCGATGAACTCGACCCACTGCTCGTCGACCAAGGTACCGGCCGGAACGATGACGTCCTCGGTGCCTGGCTTGAACACGTCACGGGCAATGACACGGCCCAATACGCGCTCACCCAGCGGCTCGACAACGTCACCGCCTTCGATGTGCGGCGTCATCAGCAAACCGTGGTCGGTGCCACAGTCGATCTCGGTCACGACCAGATCCTGCGCAACGTCTACCAGACGACGAGTCAGGTAACCGGAGTTCGCAGTCTTCAGTGCGGTATCCGCCAGACCCTTACGAGCACCGTGAGTCGAGATGAAGTACTGCAGTACGCTCAGACCTTCACGGAAGTTCGCGGTGATCGGCGTCTCGATGATCGAGCCGTCCGGCTTGGCCATCAGACCACGCATACCTGCCAGCTGACGGATCTGTGCAGCGGAACCCCGCGCACCGGAGTCAGCCATCATGTACATCGAGTTGAAGGACTCTTGCTCGACTTCGTTGCCTTCGCGGTCGATGACCTTCTCTTTCGAGAGGTTGGCCATCATCGCCTTGGACACTTCGTCGTTCGCCTTGGACCACAAGTCGATGACCTTGTTGTACTTCTCGCCCTGGGTTACCAGGCCGGAGGCGTACTGGCTCTCGATTTCCTTCACTTCGTCGGTAGCGGTACCGATGATGCGGGCTTTTTCGTCCGGGATAACGAAGTCGTTAACACCGATCGAAACGCCGGAAATGGTCGAGTAGGCAAAACCGGTGTACATCAGCTGGTCAGCGAAGATAACGGTCTCTTTCAGACCAACCACGCGGTAGCACTGGTTGATCAGCTTGGAGATCGCCTTCTTCTTCATCGGCTGGTTGACCACGTCGTACGGCAGACCTGCCGGCACAACCTGGAACAGCAGCGCACGGCCGACAGTGGTGTCGACGATGCGGGTGTTCTTGGTGACGCTACCATCGCGGTCATTCACGGTCTCGTTGATACGGACCTTGATTTTCGCGTGCAGGGCAGCTTCGCCGGCGCGGAATACGCGGTCGACTTCCTGCAGGTCGGCGAATACGCGACCTTCGCCCTTGGCGTTGATGGCTTCACGGGTCATGTAGTACAGACCCAGTACAACGTCCTGCGACGGAACGATGATTGGCTCACCGTTGGCTGGCGACAGAATGTTGTTGGTCGACATCATCAGCGCGCGCGCTTCGAGCTGGGCTTCCAGCGTCAGCGGCACGTGAACAGCCATCTGGTCACCGTCGAAGTCGGCGTTGTACGCCGCACAGACCAACGGGTGCAGCTGGATCGCCTTACCTTCGATGAGCACAGGCTCGAACGCCTGGATACCCAGACGGTGAAGGGTCGGTGCACGGTTGAGCAGCACGGGGTGTTCGCGGATGACCTCGGCGAGCACGTCCCATACCTCTGGCAGCTCGCGCTCGACCATCTTCTTGGCAGCCTTGATGGTGGTCGCCAGACCACGCATTTCCAGCTTGCCGAAAATGAACGGCTTGAACAGCTCGAGGGCCATCTTCTTCGGCAGACCGCACTGGTGCAGACGCAGGGTCGGGCCAACGGTAATTACCGAACGGCCGGAGTAGTCCACACGCTTACCGAGCAAGTTCTGACGGAAACGACCTTGCTTACCTTTGATCATGTCAGCCAGGGACTTCAGCGGACGCTTGTTCGAGCCAGTGATGGCGCGACCGCGACGGCCGTTGTCCAGCAGGGCGTCGACCGCTTCCTGCAGCATGCGCTTTTCGTTGCGCACGATGATGTCCGGCGCCGACAGATCGAGCAGGCGCTTCAGACGGTTGTTACGGTTGATCACCCGACGATACAGGTCGTTCAGGTCGGAGGTCGCAAAGCGGCCACCATCCAGCGGAACCAGCGGACGCAGGTCCGGCGGCAGTACTGGCAGGACGGTCAGGACCATCCACTCAGGCAGGTTGCCCGAGCCCTGGAAAGCTTCCATCAGCTTCAGGCGCTTGGACAGCTTCTTGATCTTGGTTTCCGAGTTGGTCTGCGGAATCTCTTCGCGCAGGCGGCCAATCTCGTGCTCCAGGTCGATAGCGTGCAGCAGCTCGCGGACAGCCTCGGCACCCATGCGGGCGTCGAAGTCGTCACCGAACTCTTCCAGCGCTTCGAAGTACTGCTCGTCGTTCAGCAGCTGACCCTTTTCCAGGGTGGTCATGCCTGGGTCGATAACGACGTAGCTCTCGAAGTAGAGAACGCGTTCGATATCACGCAGGGTCATGTCCATCAGCAAACCGATACGGGACGGCAGCGACTTCAGGAACCAGATGTGGGCAACCGGCGAGGCCAGTTCGATGTGCGCCATGCGCTCACGACGAACCTTGGCCAGGGCAACTTCAACGCCGCACTTCTCGCAGATCACACCGCGGTGCTTGAGGCGCTTGTACTTGCCGCACAGGCACTCGTAGTCCTTGACTGGGCCAAAGATCTTGGCGCAGAACAGGCCGTCACGCTCAGGCTTGAACGTACGGTAGTTGATGGTTTCCGGCTTCTTAACTTCACCGAACGACCACGAACGGATCATTTCAGGCGACGCCAGACCGATGCGGATGGCGTCGAACTCTTCGACTTGACCCTGGTTTTTCAGCAAATTCAGTAGGTCTTTCAAGGCCTTTCCTCCTGGCGGAGCAGGAAGCGGGCTGTGCCAGCCCCGCTCCCCTTCGCGTCACGTGTTATTCGGTTTCCAGATCGATATCGATACCGAGCGAACGGATCTCTTTGATCAACACGTTGAAGGACTCGGGCATGCCCGGCTCCATACGGTGATCGCCATCCACGATGTTCTTGTACATCTTGGTACGGCCGTTCACGTCGTCCGACTTCACTGTGAGCATTTCTTGCAGGGTGTATGCCGCGCCGTATGCTTCCAGCGCCCACACTTCCATCTCCCCGAAACGCTGACCACCGAACTGCGCCTTACCACCCAGCGGCTGCTGAGTAACCAGGCTATAGGAACCAGTGGAACGCGCGTGCATCTTGTCGTCCACCAAGTGGTTCAGCTTGAGCATGTACATGTAACCAACGGTCACAGGACGCTCGAATTTGTTGCCGGTACGGCCGTCGAACAGCACCATCTGGCCGCTTTCTGGCATGTCTGCCAGTTTCAGCATGGCCTTGATCTCGCTTTCCTTGGCACCGTCGAAGACCGGGGTAGCCATAGGCACGCCCTTCTTCAAGTTGTGCGCCAGGGCGAGGATCTCTTCGTCGGTGAACTCTTCCAGGCTTTCCTGACGACCGCCGATCTCGTTGTAGATCTCGGTAAGGAACACGCGCAGCTCAGCAGCTTTGCGTTGCTCTTCGATCATCCGGTCGATCTTCTCGCCCAGGCCTTTGGCCGCGAGGCCCAGGTGGGTTTCAAGGATCTGACCGACGTTCATACGCGAAGGTACGCCCAGCGGGTTCAGTACGACGTCGACCGGAGTACCGTTGGCGTCGTGCGGCATGTCTTCGACCGGCATGATCACCGAGACCACACCTTTGTTACCGTGACGACCAGCCATCTTGTCGCCCGGCTGGATGCGGCGGCGGATAGCCAGGTAGACCTTGACGATCTTCAGTACGCCCGGTGCCAGGTCATCGCCTTGCTGCAGCTTGCGCTTCTTGTCTTCGAACTTGTCATCCAGCAGACGACGGCGATCGACGATGTAAGCCTGGGCTTTTTCCAGCTGCTCGTTCAGAGCATCTTCGGCCATGCGCAGTTTGAACCACTGGCCGTGCTCCAGACCGTCCAGTACTTCGTCAGCGATCACGGTGCCTTTCTTCAGGCCCGCACCACCGTCGACCACTTGGCCGTTCAGGGCGGAACGCAGACGCTCGAAGGTTGCACCTTCGACGATGCGGAACTCTTCGTTGAGGTCCTTGCGGATCTCGTCCAGCTGCATCTTCTCGATGGCCAGGGCGCGGCTGTCGCGCTCAACGCCGTCACGGGTGAAGACCTGAACGTCGATGACAGTACCTTTGGTGCCGGTTGGCACACGCAGGGAGGTGTCTTTGACGTCGCTTGCCTTCTCGCCGAAGATTGCGCGCAGCAGCTTCTCTTCCGGAGTCAGCTGGGTCTCGCCTTTCGGAGTGACCTTGCCGACCAGGATGTCGCCAGCGCCGACTTCGGCACCCACGTAGACGATACCGGCTTCGTCCAGCTTGTTCAGCGCAGCTTCACCCACGTTCGGGATGTCTGCGGTGATTTCCTCTGGGCCAAGCTTGGTGTCACGCGCCACACAGGTCAGTTCCTGGATGTGGATCGTGGTGAAGCGGTCTTCCTGAACCACACGCTCGGACAGGCAGATGGAGTCTTCGAAGTTGAAGCCGTTCCACGCCATGAACGCGATGCGCATGTTCTGACCCAGTGCCAGTTCACCCATATCGGTGGACGGACCGTCGGCCATGATGTCGTGACGCTTGACCACATCACCTTTGCTGACCAGCGGACGCTGGTTGATGCAGGTGTTCTGGTTCGAGCGGGTGTACTTGGTCAGGTTGTAGATATCTACACCTGCTTCACCGGTCTCGACTTCGTCATCGGCAACACGCACGACGATACGGCTGGCATCGACCGAGTCGATCACGCCGCCACGACGGGCTACGACGCAGACGCCGGAGTCACGGGCAACGTTGCGCTCCATGCCGGTACCTACCAGCGGCTTGTCAGCGCGCAGGGTCGGTACAGCCTGACGCTGCATGTTCGAACCCATCAGTGCACGGTTGGCGTCGTCGTGTTCGAGGAACGGAATCAGCGACGCTGCGACCGAGACAACCTGCTTCGGCGAAACGTCCATCAAGGTGACGTCTTCCGGCGCCTTGACGGTGAATTCGTTCAGGTGACGAACCGCTACCAGCTCATCGATCAGTTGCTTCTTCTCGTTCATCGCGGCCGAAGCCTGGGCGATGACGTGATCCGCTTCTTCAATGGCCGACAGGAACACGATGTCGTCGCTGACCACGCCTTCCTTCACCACGCGGTACGGGCTTTCCAGGAAGCCGTACTGGTTGGTGCGGGCATAGGCCGCCAGGGAGTTGATCAGACCGATGTTCGGACCTTCAGGGGTCTCGATCGGGCACACGCGGCCGTAGTGGGTCGGGTGTACGTCACGGACTTCGAAGCCAGCACGCTCACGGGTCAGACCGCCAGGGCCGAGTGCAGAAACACGGCGCTTGTGGGTGATCTCGGAGAGCGGGTTGTTCTGGTCCATGAACTGCGACAGCTGGCTGGAACCGAAGAACTCTTTCACCGCCGCCGCTACCGGCTTGGCGTTGATCAGGTCTTGCGGCATCAGGCCTTCGCTTTCAGCCATCGACAGACGTTCCTTGACCGCACGCTCGACGCGCACCAGGCCAACACGGAACTGGTTCTCGGCCATCTCGCCAACGCAACGAACGCGACGGTTACCCAGGTGGTCGATGTCGTCGACGATACCTTTGCCGTTACGGATGTCGACCAGGGTCTTGAGGACCTCGACGATGTCTTCCTTGCTCAGCACGCCCGAACCTTCGATCTCGGTACGACCGATACGACGGTTGAACTTCATGCGGCCTACGGCGGACAGGTCGTAACGCTCGGCGCTGAAGAACAGGTTGTTGAACAGGGTCTCGGCAGCATCCTTGGTTGGCGGCTCGCCTGGACGCATCATGCGATAGATTTCGACCAAGGCTTCCAGCTGGTTGCTGGTGGTGTCGATCTTCAGGGTGTCGGAGATGAACGGACCGCAATCGATGTCGTTGGTGTACAGGGTCTCGATACGGACAACCTGCGCCTTGGCGACCTTGATCAGCAGCTCGGTGGTCATCTCGGTGTTGCACTCGGCGAGGATCTCGCCGGTAGCCGGATGCACGATAGCCTTGGCAGTGGTGCGACCCAGGACGTATTCCATAGGAACGTCGAGCTGCTTGACGCCGGCTTTCTCGAGCTGGTTGATGTGGCGCGCAGTGATACGGCGACCCTGCTCGACAATGACCTTGCCGGTTTCGTCATGGATGTCCATGACCGCGACTTCACCACGCAGACGCTGCGGTACCAGTTCCAGGCTCAGTTTTTCGCCGGAAACGTGGAACACGTTGGTGGTGTAGAAGGTGTTCAGAACCTCTTCGGTGCTGTAACCCAGCGCACGCAGCAGTACCGATGCCGGCAGTTTGCGGCGACGGTCGATACGCACGAATACGCAGTCCTTCGGGTCGAACTCGAAGTCCAGCCAGGAACCACGGTAAGGAATGATGCGAGCGGAGTACAGCAGCTTGCCGGAGCTGTGCGTCTTGCCACGGTCGTGGTCGAAGAACACACCAGGCGAACGGTGCAGCTGGGAAACGATCACACGCTCGGTACCGTTGATTACGAAGGTACCGTTCTCAGTCATCAGGGGGATTTCACCCATGTAGACTTCTTGCTCTTTGATGTCCTTGATCGCTTTGTTCGACGATTCCTTGTCGAAGATGATCAGGCGCACCTTGACCCGCAGTGGGACCGCGAAGGTCACGCCACGCAGGACACATTCCTTCACATCGAAGGCGGGTTCGCCCAGGCGATAGCCTACGTACTCCAGGGCAGCATTGCCGGAGTAGCTGATGATCGGGAATACCGATTTGAAGGCCGCGTGCAGGCCGACGTCGCGGAACTGATCCTTGGATGCTCCCGCTTGCAGGAATTCGCGATACGAATCCAGCTGGATGGCCAGGAGGTAAGGCACATCCATGACGTCCGGCAACTTGCTAAAGTCCTTGCGGATACGTTTTTTCTCAGTGTATGAGTAAGCCATCAGCGTTCCCCAGCTTGGTCACCTGCTTGTTTGGCTTCTCCCGGCGGGAGCAGCCAGAAAATCGTGCAAACCCCTTGGTTTGCGCCACCCACATGGGTGTCTTGCAGCTCGCTATCGGGGCCGATCTGATCGGCCACCAATAACGGAAAAAGGCCGGTGGCATAAGCCACCAGCCATCAGCCTTGTGCTCAACGCTCAGGCTGGCATCGCAAAGTCGAAATTACTTCAGCTCGACTTTAGCGCCTGCTTCTTCCAGCTTCTTCTTAGCGTCTTCAGCGGCTTCTTTCGAAACGCCTTCAGCTACGACCTGAGGAGCGCCGTCGACTTTCTCTTTGGCTTCTTTCAGGCCCAGACCGGTCAGTTCACGAACGGCCTTGATCACGTTTACTTTCTTCTCACCGGCTTCAAGCAGAACAACGTTGAATTCGGTTTGCTCTTCAACAACGGCAGCAGCAGCAGCTGGGCCAGCAGCGGCAACAGCAGCGGTAACGCCGAAGGTTTCTTCCATAGCTTTGATCAGCTCAACAACTTCCAGAACGGTTTTCTGGCCGATTGCTTCGATGATTTGCTCGTTAGTCAGGGACATGACTTAAATCCTGTATTGGGGTGACAGCCTTCGCAGCCATCAAATTAAACAAATGATTTTGAAAGAGGTTACGCCGCCTTAGGCAGCAGCAGCTTCTTTCTGGTCGCGAACGGCCGCCAGAGTACGAGCCAGCTTGCTGGTAGCGCCTTGAATCACGCTCATCAGACGTGCGATAGCTTCGTCACGGGTCGGCAAGGTAGCCAGTACATCGATCTGGTTGGCGGCAATGAACTTGCCGTCAAACGCAGCTGCCTTGATCTCGAACTTGTCCTGACCCTTGGCGAACTCTTTGAACAGACGAGCAGCAGCGCCCGGGTGTTCGTTGGAGAAAGCGATCAGGGTCGGGCCAGTGAAGGCGTCGTTGAGGACACTGAATTCAGTATCAGCAACAGCGCGCTTGAGCAGGGTGTTACGTACGACACGTACGTAAACGCCAGCTTCACGAGCCTCTTTACGGAGTCCGGTCATTGCGCCTACAGTCACACCACGGGCATCAGCCACGACAGCGGACAGAGCGACTTTGGCAGCCTCGTTGACTTCAGCGACGATGGCCTTCTTGTCTTCGAGTTTAATTGCCACGGGTTTACTCCTGGTTTCTACCGTTTCATCTGGCCGAAGCCGGATGTCGTTTTGGTGTCTGATTCGATAACGAATCGGGAGCACCATCTGCGTAGGCTGGTGGTTTAAGACTTGCGTCGCCTACGGTCTTGGATAGCCCCCGCCAGGCAGGGACCCCAATTTTTGCTGGCAGCACGACACGTCGTGCCGCCATGGTCTTACGCGTTCAGCGAACCTTGGTCGATGACCAGGCCTGGGCCCATGGTGGTGCTCAGGGTAACGCGCTTGACGTAAATACCTTTCGAAGAAGCTGGCTTGATACGCTTCAGATCAGCGATCAGGGCTTCAACGTTTTCCTTCAGCTTGACGGCTTCGAAGCCGACTTTGCCAACGGAGGTGTGAATGATACCGTTCTTGTCGGTACGGTAGCGAACCTGACCAGCCTTGGCGTTTTTGACAGCGCCGGCTACGTCTGGAGTCACAGTACCAACTTTCGGGTTAGGCATCAGGCCGCGAGGACCCAGAACCTGACCCAGCTGACCTACAACGCGCATGGCATCAGGCGATGCGATAACAACGTCATAGTTCAGGTCGCCGGCTTTCATTTCAGCAGCCAGATCGTCCATACCTACACGGTCAGCGCCGGCAGCCAGAGCGGCCTCAGCAGCTGGACCCTGGGTGAAGACGGCAACGCGTACGGTCTTGCCAGTGCCGTGTGGCAGCACAGTAGCGCTACGAACGACCTGGTCGGATTTACGCGGGTCAACGCCGAGGTTGACAGCAACGTCGAAGGATTCGCTGAACTTCACGGTGGACAGTTCGGCCAGCAGCACGGCTGCTTCTTCGAAGTTGTAGACTTTGCCAGCTTCGATTTTCGAAGCAATAGCCTTTTGGCGCTTGGTCAGCTTAGCCATTACACACCCTCCACGTTCAGGCCCATGCTGCGGGCAGAGCCAGCGATGGTGCGCACAGCAGCGTCCAGGTCAGCAGAGGTCAGATCAGCCTGTTTGGTCTTGGCGATCTCTTCGAGCTGAGCACGGGTCACGGTACCAACTTTGACGGTGTTCGGACGAGCCGAACCACTGGTCAGGCCAGCAGCTTTCTTCAGCAGAACCGAGGCAGGGGTGCTCTTGGTCTCGAAAGTGAAGCTACGGTCGCTGTAGACAGTGATGATCACAGGAGTCGGCAGGCCGGCTTCTTGACCCTGAGTACGGGCGTTGAAGGCCTTGCAGAATTCCATGATGTTCACACCGTGTTGGCCCAGTGCTGGACCAACGGGTGGGCTTGGGTTGGCCTGGCCGGCCTTAACTTGCAGCTTGATGTAAGCCTGAATCTTCTTAGCCATGAGCTACTCCAAAATCGGGTACGAACGCCAGAAGGCTCCCCGGATGACTTGCGTTTTATCCCAGTGACGACAAAACCCCGCAGCACACAGGGCTGCGGGGTATGGGATGCTTCGTCCGCCTAGACCTTTTCGACCTGGCTGAACTCGAGCTCTACCGGGGTAGAGCGACCGAAAATGAGCACCGCCACCTGGAGGCGACTCTTTTCGTAGTTAACCTCTTCGACACTGCCATTGAAGTCTGCGAACGGACCGTCAATGACTCGAACCACTTCACCTGGTTCGAACAGCGTCTTCGGCTTCGGCTTGTCGCTACCGTCGGCAACGCGACGCAGGATAGCCTCAGCTTCTTTATCAGTGATTGGCGCAGGTTTGTCTGCGGTACCACCGATGAAGCCCATCACACGAGGGGTATCCTTGACCAAGTGCCAAGTCCCTTCGTTCATCTCCATCTGGACCAGTACATAGCCAGGGAAGAATTTGCGCTCACTCTTGCGCTTCTGGCCGTTACGCATTTCAACGACTTCTTCGGTCGGAACCAGAATTTCGCCGAAACCGTCTTCCATGCCAGCCAGCTTGACGCGCTCGATCAGCGAGCGCATCACATGCTTCTCGTAACCCGAGTAAGCATGCACTACGTACCAACGCTTAGCCACGGGACACCCTTAGCCAACAATCAAGGAGACCGCCCAGCCGAGCAGGGAATCAAGACCCCACAACAGCAGCGCCATAACCAGAACTACAGCCACGACAATCAGCGTGGTCTGAGTGGTTTCTTGGCGGGTCGGCCACACGACTTTACGGATCTCGGTACGAGCTTCCTTCGCCAACGCAAAGAACGACTTACCCTTCGCAGTCTGCAGGGCAACAAAGCCAGCAGCCGCAGCCAGGGCGAGCAATGCAAGGACGCGATACAGGATTGGGGAGGCGGAGTAATATTGATTACCCACGACGCCAACAACCACCAAAGCAACTACAGCCAGCCACTTGAACAGATCAAAACGCGATTCTTGGGCTTCAGTTTTGGGAGTCATCGGGGAGGATCCTGTGAGAAGAAAGCCAATCACACCGAGGTGAATGGCAGGTCAGGAGGGAATCGAACCCCCAACCTACGGTTTTGGAGACCGTCGCTCTGCCAATTGAGCTACTGACCTGTAACGCTGTATCAGGCCGGCCATTATACCGGCCTGATCAAGTAAATCAACTACTTATTCGATAATTTTTGCTACGACGCCGGCGCCGACGGTACGACCGCCTTCACGGATAGCGAAGCGCAGACCGTCTTCCATTGCGATGGTCTTGATCAGCGTGACAGTCATCTGAATGTTGTCACCTGGCATTACCATTTCAACGCCTTCCGGCAGTTCGCAGTTACCGGTCACGTCAGTGGTACGGAAGTAGAACTGAGGACGGTAGCCTTTGAAGAACGGAGTGTGACGGCCGCCTTCTTCCTTCGACAGGACGTAGACTTCTGCGGTGAACTTGGTGTGCGGCTTGACCGAACCTGGCTTGACCAGAACCTGGCCACGCTCAACGTCGTCACGCTTGGTACCACGCAGCAGAACGCCGCAGTTCTCGCCAGCACGACCTTCGTCCAGCAGCTTGCGGAACATCTCAACACCGGTGCAGGTGGTGGTGGTGGTGTCACGCAGACCAACGATTTCCAGCGGATCCTGAACGCGGACGATACCACGCTCGATACGACCGGTAACAACGGTACCACGACCCGAGATCGAGAATACGTCTTCGATTGGCATCAGGAACGGCTTGTCGATAGCACGCTCTGGCTCTGGGATGTAGCTGTCCAGAGTTTCAACCAGCTTCTTGACGGCAGTGGTGCCCATCTCGTTGTCGTCTTTGCCTTCCAGCGCCATACGAGCCGAACCGATGATGATCGGAGTGTCGTCGCCTGGGAAGTCATAGGTGGACAGCAGGTCGCGAACTTCCATCTCGACCAGTTCCAGCAGCTCAGCGTCGTCTACCAGGTCAGCCTTGTTCAGGAAGACCACGATGTACGGAACGCCAACCTGACGGGACAGCAGGATGTGCTCACGGGTTTGTGGCATCGGGCCATCAGCGGCCGAGCAAACCAGGATCGCGCCGTCCATCTGGGCAGCACCGGTGATCATGTTCTTCACGTAGTCAGCGTGACCTGGGCAGTCGACGTGAGCGTAGTGACGAATGTTCGAGTTGTACTCGACATGAGCGGTGTTGATGGTGATACCGCGCGCTTTTTCTTCTGGAGCCGAGTCGATCTTATCGAACTCAACGACTGCCGAACCGAAAACTTCGGAGCAGACGCGAGTCAGAGCTGCAGTCAGAGTGGTTTTACCATGGTCAACGTGGCCGATAGTGCCAACGTTCACGTGTGGTAGGGAACGATCAAACTTTTCCTTAGCCATCGATACAATCCTCCGCAGAAGAAATAGTCTTACGCTGATAAAACAAAGGCAGATATTTTCATATCTGCCTTGTTTATATGGAGCTCTTGAGCGGACTTGAACCGCTGACCTCACCCTTACCAAGGGTGTGCTCTACCAACTGAGCTACAAGAGCGAAACACTTTGCGCAAAACCCAGCAAACTTGGAGCGGGTAGCGGGAATCGAACCCGCATCATCAGCTTGGAAGGCTGAGGTTCTACCACTAAACTATACCCGCGGAGCTTGCGGCTCTCGCTAAAACTGGTGGAGGGAGAAGGATTCGAACCTTCGAAGCTCTCGCAACGGATTTACAGTCCGTCCCCTTTGACCGCTCGGGAATCCCTCCAGATGTGGCCGGCATTCTATTTGGCTGCCGCCCTGGTGTCAAGCTATTTTTCAAATTTTTTCAATCAAATCTGAAACTTAGCTACGTTGACACCGCTTCCAGTTCCGCCACCTGAGTGGTGTTCCCTGTGAAGCGGGCGCCATTCTATCAAGCTATTCGCCAGTTGCAATACCCTGGCAGAAAATAATTTTATGTTTTAAGTCTTTGAAATCACTGGAAAGTGCGGCGAGTACGGTTTGGTCCAGCAACCGCTCGCTTTCCGGGGAAACCTTAAGCCAGAGACCATCGGCCCCCGGCAGCTGACCCGACACAGGCAATGCATTGATATCCAGGCTCAGCAAGCGCTGACGCAGTGCATCAAGCTGCTCTTTACCCGCCAGGCCACCGACAACCAGGCACTCATCGCGACGTCGGGCCGGTGTGGACACGCCTGTTTCACGCAGCAGGCGGATCTCTTGTTGGTTACCTTTGTACAACGATAGCGGGGCGACATCCTTGACCTTGAGCGGGGCTTCCTGTTGATGCCAGACGTAATAGAAGACGTTGAGCACCAGCAACAGCAGAAACAACCAACGCATAAGCACCTCAGTCCAATGGGCAGGCCATTGCCAGGCCAACGAATACCAGGTCAGGGACTACCCGCGCCTGCGGCGCAGCTTCACGCACCAACGGCGCATCCCCGCCGGTAAGAAACACGGTAAAATCCTCTCCCCACAGCGCACGCGCCTGTTCGAGCTGAGTCCGAGCAAAGCCTTGCAGCATTAATACACAACCACGCTCCACAGCCTCGACGGTTGAGCGCCCCGGGGCAAGGCTGGTCAATGCACGCGCTGCCGAAGCATCGTCATAGCGGATACGCCGGGTATGTGTACGCAACTGACTACGCATTAGCGGCATCCCCGGACAGATATAACCACCCAGGTGCTCGCCATCGGCGGCGATGAAGTCAGCCTTGGCGGCGGTCCCCAGGTCGATCACCAGGCAAGCACCCTTGGCCAGGTGAAACGCACCCAACGCTGCGAGCCAGCGATCCATACCCAGGCGTTGATAGTCTTCATAGCCATTACGCACCCCCGCTGCTTGCTGCGCAGGCTCTGCGACTTGCGCCACCACACGGAATGCCTGGCCGATCAGCGCACAAAGTGCAGCAGTTTCTTCCTCGCTGCGCACACTGACAATACGGCAACCCGACAAACGCAGCGACGCCAAGGTACTGACCTCGGCCACCAGCGACTGGTCCGAATCGACAATACCGCCGCCCACGATCGTAGCGTCGCCAGCATGAATGACCCGCCACTTGATAAAGCTGTTACCGCAATCGAGCTCAAGAATCATCACGCAACCTCAAACTGAGCTCACCACCGCTGAAGCTCTTTTCCACACCGTCGACCTCAAGGCGCAAGCCGCCCTGCCCGTCCACACCAAGCACCACCCCATCGATCCGGGTGCTGCCGGCAACCAGCGATACGTTACGCCCCTGCCATAGATGCGCTTGCTCCCACTCCTCCTGGAATGCGGCAAAACCATAGCGGCGGTGACGCGCCAATTCATGTTGCAGTTGCTGGCTGAGCATCGCCACCAAGTGATTGCGATCAATTGCGGCGCCAACCTCACGTCGCATCGAGGTCCACGCCTGGTCGACCTGGTCATTGGTCTGCATGTTCACATTAATGCCAATACCAAGCACCACGTGACAGACGTCTGCCGGGTCGCCGACCAGCTCAAGCAAGATGCCCGTGATCTTCTGCCCACGCACAAGCACATCATTGGGCCATTTAAGCCCCACATCCTTTACGCCGAAACCTTGCAGCGTACGCATTACCGCCAACCCCACCACCAGGCTCAGCCCTTCGAGCTGGCGCATGCCACCTTCGACACGCAAGACGAGGCTGTAATAGAGGTTTTCTGCGAAGGGGCTTACCCATTGACGACCACGGCGGCCACGCCCGGCATTCTGGCGCTCGGCCAGTACCAAAAAAGGAGCAGCCTGCCCCTCACCCGCAAGCCGCAGCCCTTCGGCGTTGGTCGAATCAATGGTTTCGTGGATGAAAACTGGCCACTGCTCGCCCTCGGCAAACTCGGCGATCGCCTTCGCTTCGAGCAGGGCCAGAGGCGCCGCTAACTGGTAGCCGCGGCCACGAACCTTGTGAATGGTGAGGTTCAACTCAGTCTCCAGGTGCTGCAGCTGCTTCCAAACGGCGCTGCGACTCACCCCGAGGGCTGCCCCCAAGGCTTCTCCGGAATGGAACCGGCCATCCTTGAGGAGATTCAACAACTTCAGCATGCCAGTCTCGACTTGGAATAAGGCTGGCATGATAGCTATGGGTAGTGGCCTTGCATAGGAAAAGGGCCGCCCGCAGACGCTACCAACAGGGAGTTTTCCAGCCAAAAGACAAAACCCCTACCTGCTCGCGCAGATAGGGGTTTTGCGAAATGAATCTTGACGATGACCTACTCTCACATGGGGAGACCCCACACTACCATCGGCGATGCATCGT
>NZ_JABWRV010000036.1:0-40924 GCF_014269105.1 Pseudomonas sp. SWRI77
CTGCAAGCGCACCGGCCCTTCCCAATATGCAAACCGTGTCCGCATCCAGGCACGCGGTTCCACGGCATCAGCCCGCACATCAACCCCATACTCCACCACCCGCACCCGCCAACGCGTCGGTACCGCCCTACCGTCTTCCTGCCGATTCCAGGCCAACGCCTCCAACTGAATCTGATCCCCCCGCAGCGCCACCACCTCCCCCTGCGGGCTGACCCACGTCCCCGCCCGGTACGGCAACCCCCCGGTGTCGCGCACCTGGAACAGCATCAGCTTCGCACCACTGTCCAGGTGCAGTGAAAACCAGTCCCACCCCGTCTGCCCGGCAGCCAGCGGCTGGCTGCTCCATTCCCGGTCAAGCCAGGCCTGGCCGGTCACCGCAATGCACTGCCCATCACGCTCTACCTCACCGCTGACCCGATAAAACGGCTGACTGTAGTAATACGAAGCTTGCCCCTTGCCCGACTTTTCGCTGTAGCCCTGGCTGCCGTGCAACACCAGCGGCCTGTCACTGCGCAGGCTCAGGTCGTAGCGAAAGCCTTCACCAACTGCCTTCATCTGCAACCCCGCGATACCCTCACGCCCCTGCAATGACCAGTCATTGATCCAGGCCCGGAACGGCTCTGCCACCACGCCTGCCTGGCCGACACCGCCGCGCGCCAAGGTCTCGCCAGAACGATGCCCGCCTGGCCCGGTCAGGGCCGCGTGCCCCATCCACAGGTTTGGGCTGTTCCAGTCGCGGGTCTCGGCCCCTGGGCGCAGCGCCGAACGGAACAGCGTCCACTGCGCCCCCCAGTCACGGCCCTGGCTATCCTTGAGGTTCGCGGTGACGTACCACCACTCGATGCGAAAACCATCGTGGGCCCCGTGATCACGCGGGAACACCAAGGGGTGATCACGCGTCACCTGGCTGAACCCGCTAACCTGCTGCCCCAGCCCGGCAAAGCTCTCGGGCGCAGGCTCATCACACCCGCACAGCAGCAGGCACAACAGCACAGACGCGCTACGTTTCATCGGCAAACTGCCTCAACAAATCGCTTGGCTGGCGCCGCGCCAGTTGCCACAACGGCCAGGCGCTGGCCAGCAGGCTGGTCAGGATGCCCAGCACGGCCAGTTGCATCAATTGCGCAGGGAAGACATACAACGGCAATCGCCAGCCGAACGCCTGCACGTTCACCACCGCCACCAGGCACCACGCCAGCAAAACCCCTACCGGGATCGCCAGCAGCACGGTGAGGCAGCTCAGCATCAGCGTCTGGCCCAAGCTCAGCCAGACCAATTGCCTGCGGCCCACCCCCAGTGCCCAAAGCGGCGCCAGCTGGCCCAAGCGGCTCTGGCCCAGGGTCAGCAGGTTGATGAACATGGCCACGCCAGCAACACCCAGCGTGAGGCTGTTGAGGGCAGCGGTGGCGGCGAAGGTGCGGTTGAACACGTCAGTCGACCAACCCTTCAAGCGCGACTGCTCGACCACGCGGCTGTCGTCCAGGGCAAAACGCTGCTGCAGCGCGGCCTTGAGGGCCGGCACGTTCGCGGGGGCGCTATCCAGGCTCAGGCCGGTCAGCGTTGCCTGCGGCCAATGCTTGCGCAGCCAGTCGGCATTGACCAGCACATGCCCCTTGGGGTTGCCGTAATCGGCATACACCCCCACCACCGTCATGGGCGGCGCGCCATCGGTTGCCAGTGCCAGGGTATCGCCCACGCCCAGGCCGAGGCGGCGGGCCAACTGCTCGCTGAGCATTACTCCCTTGCCCTGCGCCAATTGCTGCCAGGCCTGCGCGTGCTGCTCCAGCAAGGGCCAGCGGCTGCGGTAGGCCGGGTGGTCGACAACCCCCTGCACCTGCACCGGCCAACCCTGCAGGCGGGTTTCCACACGCCAGCCTGGCAGTACCACCTTGGCCGCAGGTTGCTGCTGGAGCCATTGGTACACCTGCTCACCTTGCGCAGTATCCCGGGGCGTCACGTAGAGATCGGCGGCCAAGCGCAGGTCAAGCCAGCCAACAAAGGTCTTGCGAAAGCCCTCGGTCATGCTGCCCACGCCAACACTGGCGGCCAGCGCAAGCAGCAAGGCCATCAACGCCAGGCTCAACGCAGGCAACTGTTGGCGGCTATCGGCGATGAACCACTGCGACAGGGGCCGACGGCGCCCGCGCGCGGCCCAGGCCAATACACCGTCGAGCAAGGCTGGCAACACCAGTGCCGAAGCCAGCAGCAGTGCCGCCACCGTGACAAATGCACTGACCAGGCCCTGGCCCAGTTGCCAACCGCCCAGCATCACCAGCAGCAAAAATACCGCCAGCCAGCGCTGGCGCCTCAACCAACGGCCTTGTGCCAGCCGCCAGGCCTGGGGTTGCGCAATCGCCAGCAAAGGCAGGCGGGCGGCCTGCAGCACACTGCCGACCCCGGCCAGCAGCGCCCCCAGCACACTCACCAGCACCCCCGCCAACCACCACCACGCCGGCAGGTGCAACGCTGCGCCAACTTGAGCGCCATACAGGCCACGCAAGCTGGCTGCGAAGTCCGGCAGCAGCAGCGCCGCCAGCCCATAGCCGCTGGCCACCCCGGCCAGACCGCCCAACACGGCGAACAGCCCCAGCTCCAAGGCCAACCCAAACAACAGGCTGTGCAAGCTGACGCCACAGGCACGCAGGCTTCTGATCAGCTTGCGGCGTTGCTCCAGTGCCAGGCCAATGGCGGCATGCGCGATAAACAGCCCGACCACGAACGCCAACAGGCCGAGGGCCGTCAGGTTCAGGTGAAAGCTTTCGGTCAGCCGCTGCAAGCCACCGTCGTCACTGGGGGGGTGCATTTCAAGCTGCGCGGCAATATCTGCAGGCAGTGGCTCGACAGGCCCCGTCAGCAACAGCCGCGACAGCCGCCCAGGCGCCTGCAGCAAGGCTTGGGCATGGCCGATGTCGACCACGATCACGCCTGGCGCCAGCTCCGGCTTGAGCACAAAAGGCGGCAGCACCTGCCCCTCACTGTTCACGGCCTGGTCGGTAACGACCTTGCCCAACTGGCGCAACGTATCCTGCCCTACCCAGGCTTGCCCGGGCGTACCAATAAAGGCCTGCAGATCGAAGTCTGCCGCCCGCACACCGGCAACGGCGGTGGTCGATGGCAGGCTCAGCGGCTCGATGCCCAGCAGCCGAACACTCACCGGCTGCTCCCCGGCAAACCGCAACCGCCCTTCCAGCACCGGGGCAACCGGCCAGCCCAGCTGGCGCAATTGCAGGTACAGCGCCTGATCGAACCGCTCCCCCTCACGCGGCACCAACTGCGCTTGCAGCGGCCCCGCCAACACCGCACTGGCGCGCGCATAGTCGCTGCGCGCCTGAGTGTTGAGCGCCTGGACACCGGTCCATAGCGCAGTGGCCAGCCACAAGCCGGTAAAAATGCTGAAGCACTGCACCCGATGACGCTGCCAATGGCTCAACAGCGCCCGCAAGGTGAGCATCAGCGGGTTCATGGGCCGTGCTCGTCGCGCACACGGCCAGCTTGCAAGTAGCAGCAATGCGCCAACCGCGCTGCCAGGCGCTGGCTGTGGGTCACCATCAAGACACTGCTGCCGGCCTCGGCCACCAGTTGCAGGAACAGGCCCAGCACCTCGTCGCTGCTGGCTTCGTCCAGGCTGCCGGTGGGCTCGTCGGCCAACACCCATGCGGGGCGAGCCGCCAGGGCGCGGCCGATGGCAACCCGCTGCTGCTGGCCGCCGGACAACTGCTCGGGGTAACGCGTCAACAGCTCGGCCAGGCCCAGACGCGCAGCCAGGTACGCCAGCCAAGGCCGATCATGCCGGCCGGCAAGCCGTGCTTGAAAAGCAAGGTTCGCCCCCACATCCAGGCTGCTGATCAGGTTGTACTGCTGAAACACCAGGCCGATACCTTCGCGTCGCCAGCGCGCCAGGGACGATTCCGAGCGACTATCGAGCGGTTCACCGTCAATCAGGATGTGCCCACTGTCGGCACGGTCCAGCCCGGCAATCAGGTGCAACAACGTACTCTTGCCACTGCCGGACTCGCCCATCAGCGCCAGGCTGCTGCCGCGCGCCAGGCACAGGTCGATGCCCTGCAGCACCGGCAGCGGACCTTGGGGCGTGATGAACGACTTGTGCAGTTGCTCGACCACCAGCATCGGGAGTGTTCCTCGTGGCGCCACCTCGCAAGCGGTGGCTGAGTGCCCCCTTAGGAATAGCACAGCCAGGCACTACAACCGCCAGGCAACGATTTAATGGATCCATAAAAAACAAGCCAAGCCCATCAGGGTTCGATAATCGCCCATAAATCGGCGAATTACAGGCTTATTAATTTGACCAAACCATCAGGCGCCCTATTTAATGGATCCATTAAATAAAAACAATCGCTACTCCGGAGAGCCCCATGTACCCGAGAAACACTTGGTATGTCGCCTGCACCCCTGACGAAATCGCCGACAAGCCGTTGGGCCGGCAAATCTGCGGGGAAAAGATCGTGTTCTACAGAGGCCACGAGCACCGGGTGGCGGCGGTGGAAGACTTTTGCCCGCACCGCGGCGCGCCCCTGTCGTTGGGCTATGTCGAAAACGGCAACCTGGTGTGTGGCTATCACGGCCTGGTAATGGGCTGCGACGGCAAGACTGTCGAGATGCCAGGCCAACGGGTCAGGGGCTTCCCCTGCAACAAGACTTTCGCCGTGGTCGAGCGCTATGGCTTCATCTGGGTCTGGCCGGGCGACCAGGCACAGGCGGACCCAAGCCTGATCCCCCATCTGGAATGGGCGGTAAACGATGACTGGGCCTATGGCGGCGGGCTGTTCCACATCGGCTGCGACTACCGTCTGATGATCGACAACCTCATGGACCTGACCCATGAAACCTACGTGCACGCCTCCAGCATCGGCCAGAAGGAAATCGATGAAGCACCGCCCGTGACCACCGTCACCGGTGATGAAGTGGTGACTGCACGGCACATGGAAAACATCATGGCACCGCCGTTCTGGCGCATGGCCCTGCGCGGCAACGGCCTGGCCGACGATGTACCGGTGGACCGCTGGCAGATCTGCCGCTTTACCCCGCCCAGCCATGTGCTGATCGAAGTCGGCGTGGCCCACGCGGGCAAAGGTGGCTATCACGCCGACGCGCAGCACAAGGCATCCAGCATCGTGGTCGACTTCATCACCCCCGAAACCGACACCTCGATCTGGTACTTCTGGGGCATGGCCCGCAACTTCGCTGCGCAGGACCAAGCGCTGACCGCAAACATCCGCGAGGGCCAGGGCAAGATCTTCAGTGAAGACCTGGAAATGCTCGAACGCCAGCAGCAGAACCTGCTCGCCTACCCCCAGCGCAACCTGCTCAA
This sequence comes from Pseudomonas sp. SWRI77, assembly GCF_014269105.1. Taxonomy (NCBI): domain Bacteria; kingdom Pseudomonadati; phylum Pseudomonadota; class Gammaproteobacteria; order Pseudomonadales; family Pseudomonadaceae; genus Pseudomonas; species Pseudomonas sp. SWRI77. The sequence goes on from NZ_JABWRV010000036.1 coordinate 5,330, forward strand.
GCTCAACATCGATGCCGGTGGCGTGCAGTCGCGCAAAATCCTCGAGCGCCTGATCGCCAACGAGCGCAGGCCCCAAGCCGAACTGATCGCGACCAGCGCAAGCCCAGCCTGACGAGGAACGGACATGATCGATGCCGTAGTGGTTTCCCGAAACGACGAAGCACAAGACATCTGCAGCTTCGAACTGGCCGCCGTCGATGGCAGCCTGCTGCCGCCCTTCAGCGCCGGGGCACACATTGATGTGCACCTGCCCGAAGGGCAAGTTCGCCAGTACTCGCTGTGCAACCACCCCGAAGAACGCCACCGCTACCTGATCGGCGTGCTCAAAGACCCCGCCTCACGCGGCGGTTCGCGCAGCTTGCACGAGCAGATCCACAACGGCGCCCGCCTGCGTATCAGCGCACCGCGCAACCTGTTCCCACTGGCCCAGGGCGCCCGCCGCAGCCTGTTGTTCGCAGGCGGTATCGGCATCACCCCGATCCTGTGCATGGCTGAGCAGCTGGCCGCCAGCGGCGCGGATTTCGAACTGCATTACTGCGCCCGCTCCAGCGATCGCGCAGCCTTCGTCGAGCGTATGCGCGGCGCCGCCTTTGCCGATCGCCTGTTCGTGCATTTCGACGAACAACCCGAGACCGCGCTGGACATCGCCCAGGTGTTGGCCAACCCGCAAGCCGATGTGCACCTGTATGTGTGCGGCCCGGGCGGGTTCATGCAGCACGTGCTGGAAAGCGCCAAGGCGCAGGGCTGGCAGGAGGCGTGCCTGCACCGCGAGTACTTTGCCGCCGCGCCGGTCGATACCCAGGGCGATGGCAGCTTCTCGGTCCAGCTGAACAGCACCGGCCAGGTGTTCGAGGTGCCCGCCGACCAGAGCGTGGTGCACGTGCTTGAACAGCACGGCATCGCGATTGCCATGTCGTGCGAGCAAGGCATCTGTGGCACCTGCCTGACACGCGTCCTGTCCGGCACGCCCGAGCATCGCGACCTGTTCCTCACGGAGCAGGAGCAGGCCCTGAACGATCAGTTCACGCCCTGCTGCTCGCGGTCGAAAACCCCGCTGCTGGTGCTTGACCTCTGAGGGGCCTCACGTCGAGGGCAGGATGACCTTCATGCGCGCGTCTGCCGTTGCCGCGCCGAAGGTCTCGGCATAACGCAAAGTGGCATTGGCGTGCTCGCGCATGATGGCTTCGGCGCGGGCACCCTGCCTGCTGACCAGGGCATCGAACACCGAATGGTGCTGCATGTGCGCGTAGTTGAAGCGCCGGTATTCACGCGCCAGGTCATGGCGGTCCACTGCCAGGGCGGTGACCGAGGCGAACGGCAGGTGGTCATTGCGCGCCAGGGCATCGGCGATCGCCGGGTTGTGGCTGGCTTCGACAATCACCTGGTGGAAGCGCATGTTGAGGTCATGATAGGCCTGCAGGTCCTCTTCGGTGACGAAGCCTTTGCCGAACAGCTGGTCGCCTTCGACCAGGCAGCGCTGCAGCGCCTCTTGTGCTTCGGGCGACAGGCCACGCTCTGCCGCCTGGCGGGCGGCCAGGCCTTCGAGCACACCGCGAACCTCGACTGCGCCGGCGATGTCGTCTGCGCTGACCGAACGCACCTGAAACCCACGCCCGCCAAAGCGCACCAGCAAGCCTTCCTGCTCAAGGGTGCGGAATGCCATGCGCACCGGCATGCGCGAAACACCGAAGCGTTCGGCGGTGGGGATTTCCATCAGACGCTCGCCGGCGGCCAGCTCGCCGGAGGCGATCATCTTGCGTAGCGTAACCAGCACCAATTGACCGGGCTTGCTCATCCAGGCAGTTTCCAGAGACGTGGGCGGCCATCTTAGCGTACTGGGAAAGCTTGTGGATCGCCTGGCGTGTGGCTGAGGGCGCAGAGGTGCTCGCCTTGATGCAGTTGGGGAGTTGAAATCGAGCGCTGCCCGCGCGACGCAGAGTGCCTGTGGTACTGTGCTGCGACACCCTCAAGGAGCCCCCCCACATGGACGTACGCTGCACCTCGATCGAGGACGTTCGCTCGCGCATCGATCACATCGACCAGAACCTGGTCGCACTGCTTGCACAACGTGGCCAATTGGTCGCCCAGGCGGCGACTTTCAAGAAGACCCGCGACGATGTGCGCGCACCGGCGCGGGTCGAGCAGGTAATCGCCAAAGTGCGTGCCATTGCCGGCGATACCGGGGCATCGCCCGAGGTGGTGGAACGGGTGTACCGGGCGATGATTGCGGCGTTCATCGATGAAGAGCTGAGACTGCATGCCGCGTTAGATCGGGAGTGAGTTGGGGCCGCTTTGCGGCCCATCGCGACGCAAGGCCGCTCCTACAGGAATATACGATTTCTTGTAGGAGCGGCCTTGCGTCGCGATGGGCTGCGAAGCAGCCCCAATGTCAAGCCTGGAGGGCATCCCTTGCCCTCACCTTTGCGACTCACCCCGCCAGCACGAAGTCCGCTGCCGTCACAGTCGTGGCATCGGCAACCCCTACCAGGCGAATCGAGTCGGTAGCGCCAATGCTGACCAGCGTATCGGCACCGACATCGGCGATGGTGACGTTGCCCGCGAAGGTCGCCGCAGTGATGTTGAACGCGGAGATATCCAGCAAGTCCTGACCTCCCACCAGGTTGGCATCGAAGTTGATGATCAGGTCGGCTCCAGACCCCGCACCGAACTGGAAGGTATCGTTGCCATCGCTGGCGATCATCGTGTCATCACCCGCGCCGCCGTTGACCGTATCATCGCCAATCGCGCCGTTGATGAAGTCACTGCCGCTACCACCTGACAAGATGTCGTTGCCATCATCACCGAACAGCGTGTCGTTACCCGCCCCACCACTCAGGATGTCATTGCCCAGGCCACCATCGAGGCTGTCGTTGCCAGTGCCCCCGTTGATGGTGTTGGCCAGCGTGTTACCGCTACCGACGAAGTTGCCCACTCCGATATAGGTCAGGTTTTCGACGTTGGCACCCAGGGTGTAACTGTCTAGCGTGGTACGCACGCTATCGGTACCGGCCCCCGCGGCCTCGATTACCAGATCCCCGGTGTTATCCACCACGTAGGTATCGTTGCCAAGGCCACCCACCAGGCGATCAGCACCTGCACCGCCATTGAGCAAGTCGCTGCCAGCGCCTGCGCTGATGATGTTGTCGAGCGCGTTACCGCTAGCAGTGAAGTTGCCCACCCCGGTATAGATCAGGTTCTCGACATTGCTGCTCATGCTGTAGCTGGCTAGCGTGGTACGCACGGTATCCGTACCGGCCCCCGTGGCTTCGATCACCACATCCCCGGCATTATCCACCACGTAGTTATCGTTGCCGAGACCACCCACCAGGCGGTCGGCACCCGCACCGCCATTGAGCAGGTCGTTGCCAATACCGCCGACCATGATGTTGTCCAGCGCGTTACCGCCACCGACGAAGTTGCCTACCCCGGTATAGATCAGGTTCTCAAGATTGCTGGTCATGCCGTAGCTGGCCAGGGTGGTACGTACGGTATCCGTACCTACCCCTATAGCTTCGATCACCACATCTGCGGCGTTATCCACCACGTAGATGTCGTTGCCGAGACCACCCACCAGGCGGTCGGCACCTTCACCACCATTGAGCAGGTCGTTGCCAATACCGCCGACCATGATGTTGTCCAGCGCGTTACCGCCACCGACGAAGTTGCCTACCCCGGTATAAATCAGGTTCTCAAGATTGCTGGTCATGCCGTAGCTGGCCAGGGTGGTACGTACGGTATCCGTACCTGCCCCTGTAGCTTCGATCACCACATCTGCGGCGTTATCCACCACGTAGATGTCGTTGCCGAGACCACCCACCAGGCGGTCGGCACCGGTACCGCCATTGAGCAGGTCGTTACCGACACCGCCGACCATGATGTTGTCCACCGCGTTACCGCCACCGATGAAGTTGCCCACCCCGGTATAGGTCAGGTTCTCGACGTTGGCACCCAGGCTGTAGCTGGCTAACGTGGTACGCACAGTATCCGTACCGCCCGCCGCCGCCTCGATCACCACATCCCCAGCGTTATCCACCACATAGGTATCGTTGCCATCACCGCCGGTCATGGTATCCGCGCCAAGCCCGCCGTCGAGGCTGTCGTTGCCAAGCCCACCGTTGAGGATGTCGTTGCCAAGCCCGCCAAACAGCAGGTCGGCGCCGTCCAGGCCGGAGATCACGTCATCGCCCGTACTGCCGATCAGGATGTCGTTACCGTTGGTGCCGACCAGCGTCAACCCTGGCACTGCATCAGTCGCCGCCGAGGTGAGTGTCTCCAGGGTGCCGAAGCCGTCGGTATAGCGCACGATCACCCGCAGTTGCTGGTTCCCATGGTTGAGGCCCGGGGTAAAGGTGGCCGCAGTGGCGCCGATGATGTCGCTGAAGACGCCGCCAGTACCTTGCTGCCACTGGAAGCTGAACGCCCCCAGCCCGTCCAGGTCGGCAATGCTGCCGGTTAGGGCCGTCAGCGTCTGCCCTTGGACTGGCGTAGTGTCACTGATCAGGACCGCACCGGTCGGTGCATCATTGGCGTTGGCCACCGGGTCGAGGATGTCGGAGGCAATGCTTTCTTGCACGCCGAAGTCATCCACGTAGCTGACCACCACCCGCATGTTCTGCCCCACCTGCGCCTGGGTCAGGACGAAGGTGCTGCCGATGGCGCCCGCGATGTTGACCCAACCGACACCGCGGTTCGACTGCCACTGGAAGCTGAACTGCGGATTGCTCAGGCCGTCGGCGTCGACGATGGTCGCCGGGTCGGCCGTCAGTGTCTGGTTCTGCACCAGCAGCCCGGTCACGGCCGGCCCGGCGCTCGGCGCGCTGTTCGGCGCGGAGTCGACGATCTCCAGGGTGCCCTTGGCATCCTGATACACCGCCCGCACCCGAATGCTCAACCCCGCCACATCATCCGTCACCCGATAGGTACTGCCGATCGCCCGCGATGCTTCGCCTGCGGCGACGAAGGTGATGTCCTCATAGACACCCGAGCCCGGCAGTTGCTCGACCTGCCAGTAGTAGGCCACAGGCCCGTTGACCGCACCCGTCGGGTTGGCCGCACTGACGTTGTCGGCATCGTGCACCGCCAGGTCAGAGACACGCAGCAACTGGCCGGCAACCGGTGTGTCCTCACGCCCGCCCGTGGCATCGTCAAGGATCGCCAGGTGGCCCGATGGGTCGGCGTTGACGGCCGTGCCGACGCCAGAGGCAATGGCACGGTCAGAGAACTGCAGCCGCTCGATGCCGGTCAGCCGATCGACACCATCACGCCCCGCCACCAGGTCGGTGACGATGACCGCATTGCCATCGACCACGACGCTGTAGTCGGTCGCAACCCCCGAGAACAAGGCGGTGTCATAGTTGTCGGTACCGCTGACAATCTCCCGGGTGATCACCAGCTGGCCCGGGTTGTAAGTACCGTTGAGCATCAGCGGTACCATCGGCTCCATGCTGTCGAACGTGGCAATTTCCGGGCCGGTGCCATCACTGTTGGCGCGCACGCTGATGCGCACGTTGAGCCACTTGTCACCGTCGAGGATGTCATCGCCGCCGCGGCCTTCGAGCAGGTCGCTGCCGCTGCCGCCAAGGATGATGTTGCCGCCGTCGTAGAACGTCGCACCGGCAGCCAACAGGTCGGCCAGGCCATTGATCAGGCTGATATTGGTCAGCACGCTGCCGTTGGCACCTGAGGTGGGCAGCGAGGCGGCATCCTCATTGTCACCACGCAGGAAGTCACCGTGCGCCGAACCCGACAGGCCTTCCATGATGTCGAAGCGTACCTGCGCCGAAGCGCCCGAGCCCGGCACCGGCGGCACATCGAAGAAGCGGTCGGTGAAATCGATGCTCACGCCTTGGGCGAGGCCCTTGAAGGTCGCCCAGTCGTAGCCCGAGCCGCCGATATAGCGGTCACCGAAGCCGAGGCTGCCGACCATGATGTCGTCGCCCCCTTCGCCGTTGAACTTGTCGTTCTCGTTGCCGCCGACGAACACATCATTGCCGATCACCGGGTCGTTGCCGAGCGGGTCGAAGTTGTCGCCAGGCGCACCGTCCGAGGTGCCCTTCTCGATCCAGTCGTCGCCTTCGTTGCCCATGTCCTGTTCGTTGGCCTTGCTGCCCAGGATGAAGTCGTTGCCCTGGCCGCCAATGGCTTCGGAGGCGTCTTCACCAGTGACGATGAAGTCGTTGCCAAAACCACCGATGATCAGGTTGACGCCATTACCGCCGTGCAGCACGTCGTTGCCGTCGCCGCCCTGGATATTGTCGTCGCCGCCCACGTCGCTGATGATGTCGTCGCCGGCACCGCCGCGCAGCTGGTCGTTGCCGTTGCCGCCTTCGATGCGATCATTGCCGGCATCGCCCCAGACCGTGTCGTCGCCACCGCCAGAGACGAGTATGTCATCGCCGTTGCTGCCGCCCAGCACGATGTGCTCTTCACCGGCGTAGCGGATGTAGTTGGTGTCGGGCCCGGCAGTCAGCGGGTTGTCGCGGAACACCACCTGCTGGCCGTTATCGCCCAGCGGGTCGGCATTGCCCAGGCCATCGTTGTACTGCTTGCTGCGGTCCACTTCGAGGTAGAACGCCGGGTCCGAGAACACCAGGCCTGGCAAGTGGGTGGCCGACGTGTTGGCCATGATCAGCTTGGCGAACGAGTTGCTTTCCAGCTCGGCATTCATCGACAGGCCAGAGGTGCGCTCCAGGTAGTAGAAGCGGTCGCCGTCCTGGAGTTTTTCCATCTGGTTCTCGAACACGAAGTTGAAGGTCGAGCCGAGCATGCCACCGAAGGGTGCTTTCGCTTCGGCCAGGCCACCGATCCACAGGTCGATGGCATCGACCCCGGTCACTGTCACTGCCCTCAGGTCATCGGCGGTGCCCAGCACACCATCCTTGCCGGGCTGTGTCACGTTGGCCCAGGCTCCGGTGCCATTGAGGAAGTCCAGGCGGTCCGCCGGCGAACCGTCGCCACCGAACACCAGCGCCATGGCCGCCGCGCGCTTGTCCACCAGAGTGGTAGCACCGGTGATGGTGCTGTGTGTGCCGTAGGCGGCAATGAAGTTGATCAACGACTCCGCATGCTTGAGGTGTTGCACCAAATCGACCCAACTGGTGTACGGCTTGAGTTGGATATCGCCGGTTTGCTCGTAGATATCGCGGCGCACGGCGTTGAGCGAAGGAATACCCACATCGCGGCCACGGGCGATGTTGATCGCCGGCAGGTCGAGCGGCAGGCCCAGCAGGTTATTGCGCAGCGCCTCGGTGACGAACTCGTCGATTTCGTTACCCGCCTGGCGCGTCACCCCGCGCACGATGGCGCTGGTCGCGTCCTCTGGTGTGACCCCACTGGCGGCGTACGCCAGCGGGTTGAGGAACGCGGCGATCAGGCCGAGTTGCTGCTCGGGGTTGGCGCTGGCCGGGTCCTTGACCACGTTGAAGTCGATGTCGAAGCGGTCGACGGTCTCGGTCAGCATCGAGTGGCCGAAGCGGTACACGGTGTGCGCGAACTCGGCGACGATCGAGGCGTCGAGGTCGACGTCATACACCTGGGTCGGGGCGAAGAACAGGTCGACGCGCGGCTGGATGGTGCGTGCGAACTCCTCGAACACCAGGTGCTGATACTGCATCTCGGTGCCGAACTTGGCCGCCTGGAACAACCGCTCGCCATTCCACACCAGCGCATCGATCTCGGCCTGGCTGGCAGGCAGTGCGGTGACCGGGTTGAGCAGCCACTCGTTGAGGAAGGCCACGTCGCCGGCATCGAGCACGGTGTCCATGGTTTGCGCCACCAGCCGGTTGTGCTCGGCGTGGAAGATCGCGTGCACGGCGGTCAGGCCGATGTTTTCGTTGACCCGGCCATCGCCCGCGATGTAATGCGCATCCAGCAGCTCGTTGTCGTACGCCAGGTTGGCGCCTGTCTGCGGGTTGACCGGCACGGCGTTGCCCACCAGGGCATCGCCATCGGGCGCCAGCACGCCGGCATTGAACACCGGTACGGCATTGTGGGCGATGTCGGCGAGGAACTCGTGGCCCGTGCGCACGGCATTGGTCAAGTCGATCGGCGCCAGCGGGTTGCCTTCGACCAGCACGTCATCCGCCGTGCCGCCCAGCCCATCGGCGCCCTTCATCACCACCATCGGGTAGCCATTGGGCCCTTTGACGAAGTTGCCATAGGCATCAGTGGCCAACAGCGGAACATTCCCGACGTCGGCATCGGTGAGGTGAATGCCGAGCAGGTCGTTAGCCTGCGCCTTGACCACCTTCCAGGTCGCCATGCCGCCAATTTCGCTGTCGTCCGCACTGCCGAACTTGCCATCGGTACCGAGGTCACGGTTGGTGATCAGCCGGCCAGTGGCGACGGGGCCCTGGTCGGTCATCTGGTAGCCGCGCAGGAATACCTGATGCGAGGGATGCGAGCTGTAGGTCTGGTTCTGGTCAACGAACGGCGTGGTGGTGTTGGTGTGCTCGCGGATATCGTCGGCGGTGCCGAGAAGACCATCTGGCCCTGGCTGGTTGGTGGCGCGGGTCAGCACCATGAAATTGGTGTTGCCACCAGGCACGTAGAGCGGGTCATCCGGTTGCAATGGAATAAACACCGTGCCTGATCCCCCCTTGGTTAGCAGGTCCAGACCGTGGTCGAAGAACTGCCCGAAGAACGTCATCCAGGCATTGAACGGTGCAGACAGCCCAGCATCCGCCGTGGTGTTTTCGAACAGGTAGACATCGCGATCGTCAGTGGTACCGAACTGGCCATCCATGCCAGGGCTGGCGACCACCCGTACGCCATCCTTGAGCACGTCGTCGTTACCCGGCGTGCCGAAGTTGAGCACACCGTCCGCGCCTGGGTCGTAGGCCGTGGCATAAGCTGCCGGGTTGTTCGAGGTCTGGTCGACGATCAGGTTGCTGATGGTACGCGGCTGCGAGTCGAATACCGCTCCGCTGGTCTGCTGATAGGAAGACCCGGGAATGGCCGGCGAGCCGGGGCCGAAGAAGCCGGCCGGCGCACCTTCGGCCGGGTTGAACACCGGGTCTGTCAGCCGTGGGAAGACGTTGTCGGCAGCACCGAACTGGGTGTTGTTGATACCGTTGAGGTTCATCAGGTTGTTGTTCGAGCCGTCGACCGTCCGCAGACCCATGGCCGCCCGGATGTTAGGTATCAGCGAAAGGATATCCTGCCCGGCAGCATCGGCCTCGGCAATCTTGATCTGGGCCAGGATGAAGTTCAGGTCGGAGCGGACCATGTGCAGGCCCTCTCCCCCTTCGCTGGCATCGACCACCGGCGTTGGTGCAGTTGGTACCACGGGCGCGCCCGCTTCGACCACGGCAGTGGGCTGCGAGAACAGCACTTCGGTGGTGCCGTGGGCATCCTGGTAGATCGCCTTGACCCGCAGCGACAACCCGGCCAGGTCCGGCGAGACCTTGAACGCGGTGCCATCGGCGCTCTGGAACGCCAGGTCGCCGGCCGGCAACAGGATGATGTCTTCGAACACACCGCTGCCCGGCTCGGCCTCGAACTGCCAGTAGTAGGACACCGACGTATTGTCGAGCAGCCCTTGTGGGTTGGTCGGCGAAATGTTGTCGCCATCCAGCACCCCGGCCATACTCACGGTCAGCATGTCGCCGACGGTAATCGCGCCAGCGTTGCTGTCAGTGATGCTCGGGCTGCCGGTCGGCTGGGCGTTCACGCCCGCCACCAGCACGCGCTGGCCGTCGGAGAATTGCAGGCGCTCAATATGCAGCAGAGTGTCGGTGCCGTCATTGCCGACGGTATCGGTTACCGTCCACACATCGTCCGCCACATCGGCCGTGCCGCGGGTGTTCTGGGTGACCACGTAGTCGGCCTGAAGCCCGGAAAACACCGCGGTATCGAAGGCTGCACCACCGGTCGAACTGCCTGGCAGGATTTCCCGCACGGCCTTGAGCTGGCCGGGGTTGTAGGTGCGGTCGAGCATGAACGGGATCATGTCGACCATGCTGTCGAAGCTGGCGACTTCCGGCCCGGTATGGTTGACGTCGTCGGCGGCGTACACCGCAATCCGCACGTTGATCCACTTGTCACCGTCGATCAGGTCATCGCCTCCACGGCCCTCGATCAGGTCGCTGCCGTTGCCGCCCAGGATGATGTTGCCGGTGGCAAAGCCGGTGGTGGGTAAACCTGCATCGGCAAGGAACTGCTCCAGCCCGTGGATCAACGCCACGTTGGTCAGCGCACTGCCTGTGGTGCCGCCGTGATTGAGGATGGTGACCGCATCGACGTCGTCACCCCTGAGTACATCGCCGAACCTGGAACCGGACAACCCTTCGACTTCGGCAAAGCGGTCGAGAATCGAGGCCGGTGAAGCACCGACCGGGCTGAACACGCCATTGTTCTGGTTTGGCGCATTACCATGCGGCTGCGCCAATGCGGCCAGGCTCAGATCGACAGTCACACCGACCTTGTCATTCTTGTGGGTCACCCAGTCGAAGCCAGACATGCCTTCCATCTTGTCCTGGGCATCGCTGCCGACAAAGATGTCATCGCCACCTTCACCGATCATTTCGTCGAAGCCAGGGCCACCGACGAAGATGTCGTTGCCGATCACTTCGTCACCCAGCAGGGGCGCCAAGTTGTCGCCGGGCGCACCGTCCTGGGTACCCATCTCGATCCAATCATCACCCTCGTTGCCGGTCGGTGGCAGGTTGGTCTTGGCGCCTAGGATGAAGTCGTCGCCCTGGCCGCCGAAGGTGGTGCTGATGTCTTCAGTGGTGATGATGAAGTCCTGGCCATCGCCACCCAGTATCAGGTTGCCGGCTGCCCCCATGCTGCCGGCGACGATCACGTCGTTACCGGCGTTGCCTTCCAGGCGATTGTCGCCAAACGCATCGGTGATGATGTCATCGCCCGCGCCGCCCAGCACCGCATCGTTGCCCGCGCCGCCTTCGAGGCGGTCATTGCCGCCGTCGCCGTAGAGCGTGTCATCACCTTCGCTGGAAATGATGATGTCATTGCCTGCAGTCCCCCCCAGCACCACATGATCCAGGCCGGTGTAGTGCAGGTAGTTGCTGTCGGCGCCCACGGTATCGGGGTTGTCGCGGATCACCAGGGGCACGATTTCCTCGCCGTAGATCATGATGCCGCCAGTCGGGTCGGCCTTGCCGTCGGCACCCAGCCCGGTGAACTGGTTGGCCTGGTTCACTTCGAGGGTGAAGGTGGGCGTCAGGAACACGGTGTTGGACAGGTGGGTGACATCGGAGTTGAGCATGATCAGCTTGGCGAAGGAGTTGTTTTCAAGCTCCGTGCCGAAGTTGGTGCCCGCCATGCGCGACAGGTAGTAGAACCGGTCGCCGTTCTGCAGCGCCTCCATCTGGGTTTCGAAGATGAAGTTGAAGCTCGACCCGAGCATGCCGCCGAACGGCATCTTCTGCTCAGCCAGGCCACCGACCCAGAAGTCGATGGTGTCAACGCCGGTAACAGTCACCCCGGTCACGTCGTCTGCAGTGCCCAGCACCCCGTCCTTGCCGGCCAGGGTCACGTTGGCCCAGGCACCGGTGCCGTTGAGGAAGTCGAGGCGGTCGGCCGGCGCACCCTCGCCCCCGAACACCAGGGCCATGGCGGCGGCGCGTTTGTCTTCCATTGTGGTCGCCCCGGTGATCGAGGCATGGGTACCGTAGGCGGCGATGAAGTTGACCAGCGATGCGGGGTGCTTGAGGTGGTCGGCAAAGTCGACCCAGCTGATGTAGGCCTTGAGCTGGCTGTCGCCGGTCGCGGCCCAGAACTCACGGCGGGCCTCGTTCAGGGTGGGGATGCCGGTATCGCGCCCGCGTGCCAGGTTCAGCGCCGGCAGGTCGAGCGGCAGGCCCAGCAGGTTGTTGCGCAGCGCTTCGGTGACGAACTCGTCGATCTCGTTGCCGACTTGGCGCGTCACGCCACGAATTATCGCCCCTGCCGCTTCATCCGCAGTCGCCCCGCTGCCGGCGAACGCCAATGGGTTGAGGAAGGCGGCGATCAGGCCAAGCTGCTGATCGGGGTTGTTGGGGTCGGTGAGGATCGGGTTGAACTCAGGGTCCAGGCGGTCGACGGTTTCGGTCAGCATCGAGTGGCCGAACCGGTACACCACGTGGGCGAACTCGGCGAAGATGGCCGGGTTGATCGAGGTGTCATAGCCGTTGGGCGCCAGAAATTCGTCGATCTGCGGCTGAATGGTGCGTGCGAACTCCTCGAACACCAGGTGTTGGTACTGCATCTCGGTACCGACCTTGGCAGCCTGGAACAGGCGTTCGCCATCCCACACCAAGGCCGCGATAGCGCCGGGTGTGGTCGGTATCGCGGCAACGTCATCCACCAGCCACTCGTTGAGGAAGGCCAGGTCGCCTGCGGCAAGGATGGTGTCCTTGGACTGCTGGACCAGGCGGTTGTGCTCGGCGTGGAACACGTGGTGCACGGCGGTCAGGCCGATGTTCTCGTTCACCCGGCCGTCGCCGGCGATGTAGTGGGCGTCGAGCAGTTCGTTGTCATAGGTCAGGTTGTTGCCACCTGCGCCCACCGGCTGCGCATTGCCCACGTCGCTGTCGGCGTCGGCCTGCAGCACGCCGCCGACCACCACCGGCGCAGCGTTGTGGGCGATGTCGTCGAGGAAGGCATGCCCGGTGCTCACGGCGTTGGCCAGGCTGATGGGCGCGGCGCGATTGCCTTCGACCAGCTGGGTCACGTCATCGGCAGTCCCGGCAATACCGTCGGCGCCGTTGCTGATGCGCATCACCACCTGCGGCATGCCGTTGGGCCCCCGCAGGAAGTTGCCATAGGCATCGGTCGCCAGCAGCGGCACGTTATGCACGTCGGCGTCGGTCAGGTTGATACCGAGCACGTCGCGGGCCTGGGCCTTGACCACGGCCCAGGTGGCCATGCCGCCACTCTCGCCATTGCCATCATCGGCCGTGCCGAATGTGCCGTCGGCACCCAGGTCACGGTTGGTGATCAGGCGCCCGGTGGCAATCGGGTCGCCGGCGGCGTTGAGCATGTACTCGCGCAGGAACACCTGGTGCGAGGGGTGCGAGCTGTAGGTCTGGCTCTGGTCGACGAAGGGCGAGGTGGTATTGGGCTGGCTGTCGTCGGCCGTGCCGACCACGCCATCGGCGCCGGCCGTGCGTACGGCACGTGACAGCACCATGAAGTTGGTCGGGCTGTTGGGCACGAACAACGGGTCATCGGGCTGCAGCGGGATGAACACGATGTCGGTGGCGCTTTTGGTCACCAGGTCCAGGCCATGATCGAAGAACTGGCCAAAGAAGGTCATCCAGGCGTTGAAGCCCGCGGTCAGGCCCGCATCTGCCGACTGGTTGGGGATGAAGAACACAGGCTTGTCGTCGGCGGTGCCGAACACGCCATCCAGGCCGGGGCTGATCACCGGCGCGGCGCCACCGTTGGCCTCGACCGCTGCGGGGTTGTTCGCGGTCTGGTCGACGATCAGGTTGCTGATGGTGCGGGGCTGGCTGTCGACCACCGTGCCGGTGCCGGCGTAGGCCGCACGGTAGGCGGGGTCGAGCAGGCGCAGGAAGGCATTGTCGGCGGCACCGAACTCGCTTTGCCCGGTCACCAGGTTGTTGAAGCTGCCGTCCACGGTGCGCAAGCCGAACGGCACCTGGCTGTTGGGCAGCAGATCGATGAGGTTGGCGCCCTTGGCGTGGGCTTCGGCGATGAAGATCTGCTTGAGGATGAACTCCAGGTCCGACTTGCTGAAATTGGCCATTTCAATTGCCCTCGATGTATCGAAGAAACAAGCGGGGCAACAGGGTCCTTCCCGCGCCCAGTCGTTTGACGTGCGCAGCGCGTGGTTCGGTTTTCCGGGGATGTACAGGCGATGACTTCTGGTCAAACGCGATCCCTGTAGGTACGGCCTTGCCGGTAACCATTCAGGGCCCGAATAACCAAGACTAAAGTCGTAGAGTCAAACCTTGTCAATAAGCCGCCGTAAAAATGACTCTCGATGATAATGCGTTGCAACTCGCTGTTTTTACGTGACTTATGAAAAGTTCAATGCATTTATAGAGCAAAATGATATTACAAGACATTTCTCTGCAACCTACGCTGCTGCTTGTGGGAGCAACGCAGCGTTTTCGGACAACACGCCTATAGAGCGACCCGCCTGCGAGCCGATCAGAAGCCACAGCTAGAGCTGTCCGGGACGCCGCAACGGCCTCCGGTTTTGTGAAGAGGGAGGCCCCAGATGCACAAGCAGCCGCGCACCCGTTCCGAATTGGCCGAGGCGCTTTTTCGCCTGCGCCGCAGCTTCTACGCCCTGGCAGGCTTCAGCGGCGTAATAAACGTCATGATGTTGACGCCAGCGGTGTACATGCTCCAGGTCTATGACCGCGCCCTGGTCAGCCGCAATATCACCACGTTAACGATGCTGACCCTGCTGGTGGTGGGGCTGTTCCTGCTGATGTCCGCCCTGGAAATGATCCGCACCCGGGTGTTGATCCGGGTCGGCAATTGCCTGGACATGGACCTCAACCAACGCATCTTCAGCGCCGCCTTCGAGCGCAACCTGAACCGCGCCGGGGGCAATCCGGCCCAGGCCCTGCAAGACCTCGCGCAGGTCCGCCAGTTTCTGACCGGCAATGGCCTGTTCGCCTTCTTCGATGCACCGTGGACACCGATCTACCTGCTGGTCTGCTACCTGATCCACCCGCTGCTCGGGCTGATCACAATGATCGGCTCGATGATCCTCGCGGGCCTGGCGTACCTCACCGAAAAGGCCACGCACAAACCGCTGGCCGAGGCTAACCACGCGGCACTGTCCTCCGCCAACTACGCCAACAACAACCTGCGCAACGCCGAAGTCATCGAGGCCATGGGCATGCTGCCGTCGATCAGCAAGCGCTGGTACCAGAGCCACCTGCGCATCCTGCAGATGCAGACCCTGGCCTCCGACCGTGCAGCCCTGATCAGCAGTACCGGGCGCTTTGTGCGCATTACCCTGCAATCGCTGATTCTCGGCACCGGCGCGCTGTTGGCAATCGAAGGCAAGATCACCCCGGGCATGATGATCGCCTGTTCGATCCTCACCGGCCGCGCGCTGGGGCCGGTTGAACAGGTGATCGCCTCCTGGAAGCAATTGCTCGGCTGCCGCACGGCCTGGAACCGGCTCAACGAGTTGCTACAGGACTACCCACGCCGGCCACCGAGCATGTCGCTGCAACGGCCGGTGGGCATGCTCGCCGTAGAGAATGTGTTCGCCGGCGCCCCCGGCACCAACACCACCATTCTGCGTGGGGTCAGTTTCAGCCTGGCGCCGGGCGAAAGCCTGGGCGTCATCGGCCCCTCCGCTTCGGGCAAGTCCACCCTCGCCCGCCTGCTGGTTGGCGTCTGGCCGACCCAGGCCGGCAAGGTGCGCCTGGACGGCGCCGACATTTTCAACTGGAACAAAAGCGAACTCGGCCCCTGGCTCGGCTACCTGCCGCAGGACGTGGAGCTGTTCGAAGGCACCATCGCCGACAACATCGCGCGGTTTGCCGAGGTGGACAGCGAGGCGGCCATCCGCGCTGCCAAGAGCACCGGTGTGCACGAAATGATCCTGCGTTTCCCGCAGGGTTACGACACCCGCCTGAGTACCGATGGCAGCCCACTGTCCGGTGGCCAGAAGCAGCGTATTGCTTTGGCCCGTGCGTTGTACGGCGAACCCAACCTGGTGGTGCTGGATGAACCCAACGCCAACCTCGACGACGTCGGTGAAAAGGCCCTGGTCGATGCCCTGGCTGAACTCAAGGCGCGTGGCGCCACGGTGATACTGGTTTCCCATCGGCCCAACGTGCTGTGCGCCGTCGACAAAGTGCTGATGCTGCGTGACGGCGGCGTGCAGATGCTGGGCACGCGCGACGAAGTCTTCGCAGCGCTGCGTAAAGCCAGCGTGATACCGGCGGGCACAGCGGCGCCACTGGCGTCGGTAAAAGTACGGGAGTGACCGATCATGCACATGAGCCAACCTACCGAGTTGATCCCCGCCGAGGCGAAAAACCTGATCGACCTGGATGCCGGCAAACCGGCGCGCTGGGGCGTATGGCTGGTCGTTGCCGGCTTCGGCGGCTTCCTGCTGTGGTCGTGCCTGGCGCCGCTGGATGCCGGCGTGGTCGCCACCGGCACGGTCAAGGTCACCAGCAACCGCAAGGCGGTGCAGCACTTGAGTGGCGGCACCGTGGAGGCGATCCTGGTGCGCGAAGGCGACGTGGTGAAAAAGGGCCAGGAACTGGTGCGCCTCGATGCCCTGCGCGCCGTGGCCGAACAAGGCGCGGTCAGCGCCCAGTACATTGTCAGCAAGACCGTGGAAAACCGCCTGGAAGCCGAGCGCGACAGCCGCGACACGGTCAACTTCGACCCGGCCTTGCTCACGCGTTTCGGCACTGACCCGCGCCTGCTGGCCGCCATGGACTTGCAGCAACGCTTGCTCGATACCCGCCGCGCCGGCCTGGCTGGCGAGATCAGCATCCTCGAAGAGAACCTGGCGGCATCGGCCGTGCAGCTCAAGGGCCTGCAGCAGGTGTATGGCGCCCGCGCCTCGCAGATCAACTTCCTCGGCCAGGAACTGCAAGGCACCCGCGTGCTGGCGGCCGAAGGGTATGTGCCACGCAACCGCCTGCTGGAACTTGAACGCAGCAACGCCGACCTGTCCGCCGGCCAGGCCGAGAACCTCAACAATATCGCCCGGGTGCGCAGCCAGACCACCGAGATCAAGCTGCGCATTCTGCAGCGCCAGCACGATTACCTGAAAGAGGTCGAATCGCAACTGACCGACACCGCCAAGGAAAACACTACCCTGGCCGACCGCCTGCGGGCGCTGGACTACGAAGTGACCCACACGGTGATCCGCTCGCCCATCGACGGCATGGTCCAGGCGCTGGGCATCGCCACGGTCGGCGGGGTGATCCAGCCCGGCGCCAAGCTGATGGAAGTGGTCCCGCTGGACGAGCCGTTGCAGGTCGACGCGATGATCCCGGTACAGGCCATCGACAAGATGGTCCCAGGCCTTGCCGTGGACATCGCCTTCCCGGCCTTCAACCACGCCCAGACACCGAACATTCCTGGCCGGGTGAAGACCATCTCTGCCGACCGCCTGCTTGATGAAGAGAGCAAGCAACCCTTCTACCTGGCCCAGGTGGACGTCTCGCCCGCCGGCATGAGCCTGTTGGGCAGCAACCACATACGGCCCGGCATGCCCGCCACCGTCACCATCAAGACCGGTGAGCGCAACCTGCTCAGTTACCTGCTCAAGCCAATGCTCGAACGCGTGGACAGTGCTTTCAAGGAGCAATGAAATGAACCGACACTGCCTGTTGTTGTGCCTGTTGGGGTTGTCCTTGCCGGCCAGTGCCATGGACCTGAAACAAGCCTGGGACCTGTTGCAATACCAAGGCCCTGTCTACCGCGCCGCCGAGCATGAAAAACAAGCCGGCATGGAGAACCGGGCCATTGGCCAGGCCGGCCTGCTGCCGCAGATCAATGCCACGGCCTACTACAACAAGGTCAATGGCACCCAGCACCAGAACAGCCTCGAGAACGATCTGGACTACGACTCCAAGGGCGCCAGCGTGCGCCTGCGCCAGCCGCTGTTCAACAAGCAGAAAATGGCTGAGTACCGCCAGGGCGAGCAGCGTGCCGACTACAGCGTCGCG
Source organism: Pseudomonas sp. SWRI77 (assembly GCF_014269105.1). Taxonomy (NCBI): domain Bacteria; kingdom Pseudomonadati; phylum Pseudomonadota; class Gammaproteobacteria; order Pseudomonadales; family Pseudomonadaceae; genus Pseudomonas; species Pseudomonas sp. SWRI77. Next base: position 22,960 of record NZ_JABWRV010000036.1, read on the forward strand.
GTGTTCGACGCCAAGAGCCAGGATGCTGCGGTGCGCCTGGCCGACAGCTACTTCGATGTACTCCTGGCCAGCGAAACCATCACCCTGGCCAAGGCCAAGCTGAACGCCTTCGAAGAGCAACTTGCCTCGGCCAAGCGGCGGATGGAGCTGGGCGCCGGCACGGTGACCGACATCGACGAATCGGTCGCCCGTCGCGACCTGGCCGAGGCCGACCTGATCGAGGCGCAAGACAACCTGGTCAACGCCCGCCGCACGCTTGAGGAATACATCGGTGAAACCCCGGCATCGCTGACCACCCTGCAGCCGGGCTTCAGCACCCCGCCACTGCTACCGGGCAACCTGCAGGACTGGCTGGTCAAGGCCCAGGCCGACAGCCCGCTGATTCACGCACGCCGGCACAGCTATGAGCTTGCCGAAGAAGAGGTCAACCGGGCCAGGGCCGGGCATTGGCCGACGCTGGACTTTGTGGCGGGCTACACCGCAGGTAGCAGCCAGTCGATTTCAGAGCTGAATCAGCGCAACCAGTACAACTCGATCGGGCTGGAACTGAACATCCCGCTGTACAGCGGCGGCAGCACCAGCGCGCTGACCCGTCAGGCCAGCGCCAACAGTTCGAAAGCACTGGACGAACTCGACGCCACCCGTCAGGAAGTCATCTCGGGCACCACCCGTGAGTACCGCGGCGTGCAGAGTGGGGCCATGCGTATCCAGGCGCTGGAAAAGGCCGTGGCGTCCAACGAACGCTCGCTGATCTCGACGCGCAAAGGGTTCAAGGAGGGTGGTACCAGCACCAATTCGGATGTGCTCAACGCTGAAGAACTGCTGTTCGACGCGCGCCATGACCTGTTCGAGGCCAAGCTGAACTACCTGATGTCGCGCCTGCGCCTGGCGTCATCGGTGGGCAGCCTGGGGGATGATGATATCGAGCTGGTCAACGACTACCTGGGGCCGGAGCTGATGGTCAGTAAGTGATGGCGGCTAGGTGCCTGTCTTGGGTTTGGAGTTGGGGCGGAGATCGAGCGCCGCCCGCGCGGCGCATCGCGACGCAAGGCCGCTCCTACATTTGTTTCGGGCCAATTATTCCTGTGGCATTGGCGCGCGGCCCCTTGGTGCCCCCCTCAATATCGCGTCGTACAAACAAGGCGGTCGCGCGCAAATGCCACTGGCCTCACTGGCCCGAAACAAATGTAGGAGCGGCCTTGCGTCGCGATGCGCCGCGCGGGCGGCGCTCGATCTGATAGGCGCTAAAAATGCCAAGCCAGGCACCTGGTGGCCCCCAAGGGGCCGCGATGGCGGCCTATGCTTGAACCAACCCACTGCCGCGGACACCTCATGCCCAACCCCGAAGACACCGTGCTGCACAGCTGGCAGCACAACGCCCAAGCCTGGATCGACGCGGTGCGCAGCGGCGCCATCGAGAGCCGCCGCCAGGTTACCGACCAGGCCATCCTGCTGGCCATTCTGGGCCGCCAACCCGAGCGCGTGCTGGACCTTGGCTGTGGTGAAGGCTGGTTGCTGCGGGCACTTGCCGACCGCGGCATCGAGGCGGCCGGGGTGGATGGCGATCAGACCCTGGTGGCTGCGGCACGTGCGGCTGGGTCCGCGCAGGTTCACCTTGCCAGCTACGCCCAGCTAGCCGAGGGCGACGTCAACGTTGGCCGTGACTATGACCTGATCTGTGCCAATTTCGCGCTGCTGCACCAAGACATCATTGCGCTGCTGGCAGCACTGAAGGGCTTGCTGGCACCCGGTGGTGCACTGGTGATCCAGACATTGCACCCCTGGAGCGTGGCAGCGGGCGATTATCAGGATGGCTGGCGGGAAGAGTCGTTCGCAGGGTTTGCCGGGGCCTGGCGGCCGATGCCGTGGTATTTCCGCACGCTGGCCAGTTGGCTCAATGCATTGGACATGGCCGGGCTGCGCCTGGTCAGCCTGCAGGAGCCGCAGCACCCGCAAAGTGCGGTGCCGCAGGCGCTGCTGATGGTGGCCGAGGGGCGATGAGCCTACGCCGAAGGATCTTCGACGAGTGCAGCCACACGCCCCTGCTGACTCAATGAAACATGAGTTCTGCGGCAGTTACAGGACCGGCTTGCGCGCCACCCCGCTGCGGGCCTTGGCCATCGCCGCCAGGCGCACCGCGACGTTGGCCGCGCCATACCCGGCATAGCCACCCTTGCGCTGGATGATCTCGAAGAAGAAACGCTCCTCGAACGGTTCGGTGTAGACGTGGAACAGCTCGCCACCCTGGGCATCACGGTCGTACAGCACGTTGTAGTACGCCAATTCGCTGAGGAACTCGTCGTCGAAGTCGAAACGCGCTGCCAGGTCGTCGTAGTAATTGAGCGGAATCTCCAACAGCGGTACACCGGCCAGCTTGGCGCGCGCTACTTCACGGAAGATGTCGTCACAATCGAAGGCGATGTGATGCACACCCGAGCCGCGATAGCTGGACAGTGCATGGGCAATGGCCGTGTTGCGGTTCTCGGAGATGTTCAGTGGCAGGCGCAGGGTGCCGCACTGGCTGCGCAGGGCACGGCTCTTGACCAGGCCGTAAGGGTCCGGCAGCACCACTTCGTCGTCGGCAGCGAAATCGAACAGGCTCTTGTAGAACAGCACCCAGCTGTCCAGCGACTCGGCCGGCAGCGCCAGCGCCATGTGGTCGATACGGCGCAGGCCACCGCTGGCATTGGCGGTTTGGTCCAGGCTGAAGTCGGTGTCGTACAGCGTCTGGCCAGCACTGCCCGGCTCTACCAGGTACAACAGGCTGCCATCGGGTGCCCGCACGGCAGGCACTTCACATTCATTGGGGCCGACCAGGCCGCGGAACGGCTGGCCGCGGAAGGCGGTGGCGCGCTTCAGCGCAGCCTGCTGGTCCTTGACCCGCAACGCCGTGGCGCACAACGAAGGCCCGTGCGCCTCGAAGAAGTTGTGGCCGAACGAGTAGGGTTCGGCATTGAGGACGATGTTGATGTCGCCCTGGCGCAGCAGCTGCACGGCCTTGCTGCGGTGTTTGCCGGCATCGGCAAAGCCCAGGCGTTTCAGCCAGCTGCTCAGGCGTGCGCCCACCGCCTCGTCGACGGCGAACTCGAGGAATTCCACGCCGTCGTAGGCGCTGGCCGCAGGCGGGGTGAACAGCACGCCCGGCTCCACCGCCACGGCCTCCTGCTCCAGGCGCAGGCGGGTCTGCTCTTCGAGGTACAGCAGCGAGCGCAAGCCGTCGGCGGCGTTTTGCCGAGGCGGCGCGGCGCGGAAGCCGTCGTTGAAGATTTCCAGTGACAGCGGGCCGCGATAGCCGGTGGCAAGGATTGGGGCGAGGAAGCCCGCCAGGTCCATTTCGCCCTGCCCTGGGAAGCAGCGGAAATGCCGGCTCCACTCCAGCACATCCATGGCCAGGATCGGGGCGTCGGCCATCTGCACGAAGAAGATCTTGTCGCCAGGGATGTCGCGGATCGCGCTGGGGTCGCCCTTGAGCGACAAGGTATGGAAGCTGTCGAGAATCACCCCGAGGGCCGGGTGGTCGGCTTGGCGCACCAGGTTCCAGACCTGCTGGTAGGTCTTGACGTGGCGGCCCCAGGCCAAGGCTTCATAACCGATGCGCAGGCCTCGCTGGCCGGCATGCTCGGCCAACAGGCGCAGGTCGTCCACCAACAGCTGTTCGTCGCCCAGGGCATCGGCCTGAACGTTGCTGCACACCAGCACCAGGTCGGTGCCCAGTTCCTGCATCAGGTCGAACTTGCGCTCGGCGCGGTCGACGTTCTTCTGCAGGCGCTCGCGGCGGCAGCCTTCAAAATCACGGAACGGCTGGAACAAGGTGATGGCGATGCCCAGGTCGGCGCACATCTGGCGAACCTGGCGCGGGCTGCCAGCGTAGTAAAGCAGGTCGTTCTCGAAGATCTCGACGCCGTCGAAGCCGGCGGCGGCGATGGCTTCGAGCTTTTCCGGCAGGGTGCCGCTCAAGGACACGGTGGCAATCGAACGCTGCATGGCGGGATTTCCTTGTTGTTAGGGGACGACGGCGCAGGAAACCTACTGTGACAGTACCTGGCACGATCGATTATTCGCAGGTAAAGTCGCCTCATCAATCCCTTTGTACGGAATGGTTAGTTTTGTGTTCGATTACCGAACAAAACCCGATTTCGCGAATTGCTACACCGCCAACCCGTGGTCAACATGAAACCAGACGCAGGCACACCGACCGATGCCCTTTGCCAAGACGGTCGTTCGGCAGAACCTGCGCTGACAAGCCCAACGTCACAACATAATAAGTTCAATAAAACCGGGTACCGACCTATGAACACTGCTCTGGCCTTGCGTTCCGCACCTGTCTCCTGGCTGTCTGTCACGGCCTTGGCGCGGAATACTCCCGCACTTCACGTTTGACCCCACTCCCGAGATAACCCCCACGTTTGCCACGCGCCGTGCGGGAACCAACAAGAACAACGGAGACAACGATGGCTCACTCCAGCTCTCAAGCCAAGAAAGCGACCGCCAGTGGATGGATAGGCTCGGCACTCGAGTACTACGACTTCTTCATCTATGCCCAGGCTGCGGCCCTGATCTTCCCGCAGATCTTCTTCCCCAATACCGACCCCAAGATGGCGATCATCGCCTCGCTGGCTACCTACGGTGTCGGCTACCTGGCCCGCCCGGTCGGGGCCTTTGTGCTCGGCCACTGGGGTGATACCCGCGGGCGCAAGAACGTACTGCTGCTGTGCATGTTCCTGATGGGCCTGTCGACCATGGCCGTGGGCCTGCTGCCCACCTACCACGACATCGGCATCCTCGCCCCCGTCTTGCTGGTGGTGCTGCGCCTGATCCAGGGCTTTGCCGTGGCCGGCGAGATTTCCGGGGCCAGTTCGATGATCATGGAGCATGCGCCGTTCGGCCGACGTGGCTACTACGCCAGTTTCACCCTGCAAGGCGTGCAGGCCGGCCAGGTTCTGGCGGCGGCGGTATTCCTGCCACTGGCCTACTTCATGCCCAGCGAAGCCTTCAATGACTGGGGCTGGCGCATTCCGTTCCTGATGAGCGCCGTGGTGCTGATCGCCGGCTTCATCATCCGTAAGGAAGTGCACGAGACGCCTGCGTTCGTGAAGGAAGAGAAGCAGGACAAAGTCGCCAAGTCGCCGGTCAGCGAGGCCTTCCGCCATAGCTGGAAACACATGGTGCTGGTGATGTTCATGGCACTGATGAACGTGATTCCGGTGGTCGCCACCATCTTCGGCGCGGCCTACGCGGTGCAGCCGGCCTATGGCATCGGCTTCGACAAGAGCGTGTACCTGTGGATCCCGGTGGTCGGCAATATCGTTGCGGTGCTGGTGATTCCCTTTGTCGGCAACCTGTCCGACAAGATCGGCCGTCGCCCGACCATGATCGCCGGGTGCCTGGGCTCAGGCCTGCTGGCCTTCGTCTACCTGTATGCGATCAGCATCCAGAACGTGCCGCTGGCCTTCGCCGCCTCGATCGTGATGTGGGGCATGGTCTACCAGGGCTACAACGCGGTGTTCCCAAGCTTCTACCCAGAGCTGTTCCACACCCGTTACCGTGTTTCGGCCATGGCCATCGCGCAGAACATCGGCACCATGCTGACCGCCATGTTGCCCGCACTGTTCGCCATCGTGGCACCGCCAGGCTCGGACAACATTCCGCTGGTGGTCGGTAGCATGGCGTTCTTCATCACCTGCATCTGCGCCCTGGCGGCGTACATTGCACCGGAAACCCACCGCATGGCGATGGAGGACCTGGGCAATCCGCAGGCCAAGCCGATGGACAAAGAAGCGTATGAGGCCAGCCGTAAAGGTAGCCTCCAGACCGTAAGCCACTGATAGACCGTAGGGGGCCGCTTTTGCGGCCCCCTGCATTTTCAGCCCTTGACCACTGCCTGCAGCCCCCGCCACAGTTTCTCGACATGCTCACGCTCGGTAGGCAGCGCCCCCACCGACACCCGCACCATCCACCGGCCATTCAAGGTTGCCGGCGTCACATAGGCATCCCCAGACGTATTGAGCCGCTCGGCCCAGCCGCGGGTATGCGCATCCAACGCCTCCCCTTCCAGCCCCGCCGGCCGATGCTGGATGCACAACGTCTGCAATTGCACCGGCGCCAGCAGTTCCCAGCCCGGCGTCGCCTCGATCTGCTCGGCAAGCCACTGGGCATTCTCCAAATCACGCCGCAAGCGTGCCTGCAGCGCTTCGACACCCTCACTGCGCAACATGAACCACAGTTTCAGCGCACGGAAGCGGCGCCCCAGCGGGATGCCCCAGTCGCGCAGGTTCTTCACCTCGTCATCCACCGCCGACTGCAAATAGCTGGGGTTGGTGCTCATCACGCGGATCAGGTGCTGCGGGTCGCGCACGTAGTAGATCGAACAGTCGAAGGCCACGCCCAGCCACTTGTGCGCATTGACCACCACCGAGTCGGCCAGCTCGATGCCATCCCACATCCAGCGGCACTCCGGCAGGATCATCGCCGAGCCGGCCATGGCCGAGTCGACATGCAGCCACAGGCCATGGGCCTGGGTGATTTCACCGATCAGGCGAAGCGGGTCGAGTGCCGTGGTGGTAGTGGTGCCGGTGGTCGCAACCACCGCACACGGCTGGTTACCCGCCGCCAGGTCCTGCTCGATGGCTGCTTGCAGGGCAGCCGGCTGCAGGGCGAAGCGCTCGTCGGTGGGGATCAGGCGAATGTTGTCACGGCCAAAACCTGCCAGCAGTGCGGCCTTGTCCACCGAACTGTGGGCGTGAGCGCTGACGTACACGATCAGCGGCTTGGCCTGGGCCTGCAGGCCGCCACGCACCAACGCGTAACCGCTGGCACGTTCGCGGGCGCAGATCAGCGCCACCAGGGTACTGGTCGAGGCGGTGTCCTGGATCACCCCGCTCCATTGCCCTGACAGGCCCAGCAGCTGGCGCAGCCAGTCAAGGGTGGTTTCTTCCAGTTCGCTCAAGGCCGGGCTGGACTGCCAGGACAGGCCAAGTACGCCCAGGCCGGTGCTGAGAAAATCACCCAGCACCGACGACAACGTGCCGTTGGAGGGGAAGTAGCCGTAGAAATCCGGGTGCTGCCAATGGGACAGGCCTGGCATGACCAGTTTGTTGACGTCGTCGAGAATCGCCTCGAACGGTTCGCCCTGCTGCGGGGCACATGCTGGCAGGGCTGCCTTCAGGTAGCCGGGCTCGACCTGGGCCATCACCGGGCGGTCGCCCACGGTTTGGCGGTAGTCGGCGATCAGGTCGATCAGTTGGTGGCCGTACAGGCGGAATTGTTCGGGGGTCACGGGCGGTCTCCTTTGGGCAGTTTGCTGCCTTTCAGTCTAAGTGCCGCCTGCCCCCCAATGAACCCCGCTTCGCGCATACCTCCTATGGCGTTGGCGCATGCCCACCGTGCACGCCGAACTGCGACTGGCGCCACAATTCGAACACCCGGTTGCGCAACCAGCGGTGCTCGGCCGAGGCCTGCAGGCGCTGGTGCCAGACCACCCAGTAGCGCTGGCTGTGGTCGATAAAGCCCAAGGGCCGCCAGGCCAGGTCATGCAGGCGGCACAGTTGCCGGGCAATGTGCTCGGGCACCGTCGCCACCGCCTGGCTGTTGCCAATCACCTGCACCGTGGCGGAGAAAAACGGCACTTCCAGGCTGACCCGCCGCTGCAGGCCCTGGGCGCGCAAGTGGCGGTCGATGAAGCTGTCCTTGTCGCCACCACCGGAGATGCGCACATGCTTGTGTGCCAGGTAGTCCGCCTGGCTGAGCGTGTGATGGGCTGTCAGCGGGTGATCGCGGCGCATCAGGCAGACGGCGCGATCCTCACCGAGCAAGCGCCCATGCAGGTTGGCGGGCGACTCGTCGAACAAGGTGGTGGCCAGGTCGATTTCGCCGCTGGCCAGCAAGGCATACTGGCCGGCTTGCCAGGTGCGGTATTCGAGGCTGACGCCGGGGGCTTCGTGCTCCAGTGCCGCCACCAGCAACGGCAACATGTGCTCGGCGACGTAGTCGGAGGCCGCCAGGCAGAAGCGCCGTTCGCAACGGGCCGGGTCGAACACGGCCGGTTGGCGCAGGGCCTGAAGCTCTTCGAGTACCTGGCGCAGGGGTTCGACCAACGCTTCGGCATATTCGCTGAGCACGTAGCCACGGCCTTGGCGCACCAGCAGCGGGTCGTCGAACGCTTCGCGCAGGTGGGCCAGTTGGCGGCTCAGGGCCGATTGGCTGACGCCCAGGCGCTCGGCGGCGTGGCTGAGGTTTTTCAGCTGCAGCAGGTGGTCGAGGGTACGCAGGTGGGCGAGGCTGAGGGAGGCGAAAGTTGGGTTCATGGGTGTTCGTCTCCGGGCCGCAGGCGAGGGCTGCGCCCTCGTTTCGCGACACAAGGCCGCTCCTACAGGTACAGCGCTGTACCTGTAGGAGCGGCCTTGCGTCGCGAAAGGGCCGCCAAGCGGCCCCAGAGGCACAAATCAGTCAGTCAGGCCGACATAGACGTTCTGCACGTCATCGTTCTCGTCGATCGCCTCGAGAAACGCCTCGACCTCGGCCAACGCCTCAGCGCTCAGGCTGGCAGCACTCACTGGGTTCTTCGGCGTGTAGCCGATCTTTGCCGAGACCACGGTAAAGCCATGCTCCGGCAGGGCCTTCTGCACAGCGTCCAGGTCGGTGGTGTCGGTGATGAACAGGGTCGAACCCTCTTCTTCGCCTTCCTCGAAGTCCTGGGCACCGGCTTCGATGGCGGCCATTTCCGGGTCGGCATCGCCGTTCGGGGTGGCTTCGATCAGGCCGACGTGGTTGAAGTCCCAGGCCACCGAGCCGCTTGCACCCAGCTGGCCCTTGCGGAACAGCACACGCACCTGCGCGACGGTACGGTTGATGTTGTCGGTCAGGCACTCGACGATCAGCGGCACCTGGTGCGGTGCGAAGCCTTCGTAGCTCACCGCATGGTACTGCACGGCATCACCGTCCAGGCCAGCACCTTTGCGGATTGCCCGATCCAGAGTCTCGCGGGTCATCGAGGCCTTCTTGGCCTGCACGATGGCCAGGCGCAGGCGCGGGTTCATGTCGGGATCGGCGCCCGATTTGGCAGCGATCTGAATCTCTTTTGACAGCTTGCCCATGACCTTGCCTTTGGCATTGGCCGCTGTTTCTCTATGTTTGGCTTTCCACTGTGCGCCCATGTCGACTCTCTTGTTTCAACGGCCAGTTCAGGAAGCGACCGGCCAAAAAGTGGGTGCAGTTTATACGCCCTCGGGCCTGTGATCGACAAGAAATCTCATGCTTTGTCGGCCTTGCCGGCCGCCGCCGCGAAACGCGCCAGGCGCACATCCAGGTGCCGTGGCCGTAGCCCGCGGTCCTCGGCGCGCTCTTTGCGACGGATGGCATTGCGCACCATCAGCGAGCCCAGGTAGCGAATCGGTTCGGGCGGGAACAACCCCAGCGGGCCGTTGACCAGCGGCGAGCGGGACCACGGGTTGTCCAGCCCCAACGCCAGCGACGAGAGGATCTGCCCGCCCATGTGGCACGGCCCGACGCCGCTGCCGGAATAACCAAAGCCGTAGAACACATTGCCCTGCCCGTCCAGCCGGCCGAAGAACGGCAGCCCGGTCACCGAGCGGTCCGACGGGCCGTTCCAACTGGCCGCCAGCGGCACCTCGGCCAGGGCCGGGAAGAACGCGCCCAGGCTTTCGCGCAGCAGCGGCCGGTACGGCGAAGGCTGGTCGAACACCGGCAGCATGCGCCCGCCATAGGCGAAAGTATTGCCGCCCTTGCCGAGCATCAGCCGGCCATCCGAGGTGTTGTGGTAGTAATGCACGAAGATCCGCGAGTCGAGCACGCTGACGCCGTTGTTCAAGCCAATTTCGCGCAGCAGGTCGGGGCACGGCTCGGTGATCACCATGTCGCTGGAGACAATGGCCACGCTGCGCTCGAACTGCGGGAAGGCCCGCGCCATCCAGGCATTGAGGCCCAGCACCACGCGGTCGGCGCGCACCGTCCCGTGGGCGGTACGCACCTGCACTGGCGCGCCGTGTTCCAGGCTGGCCATGGCCGTGCCTTCATGGATGCGCACCCCGCGCTGCAAGGCCACACGGCGCAGGCCACGCACCAGCCGCCCAGGCTGCACGGTGGCGGCCGCCGGGGAGAACCAGCCTTCCAGGTGCCGCGCCGAGCCGGCCAGGCGCTGCACAGCCTCCAGCGGCAGGCGTTCGAATGAGTTGATGCCCTGCTGCGCCAGCGCCGCGATCACCGCATCGGTCGCGCCCACCTGGGCCTGGTTGGTGGCGGTGTACAAGGTGCCGTCGAGGCGGTAGTCGCAGTCGATGCCGTTGGCCGCGCAGAACGCACCAATGGCCGCAATGCTGCGCTCCGACTCGCGCACCAGGCGCACCGCCTCGGCCGTGCCGAACAAGCGTTCGAGGGTGAAGTACTTGGCCGACCAGGAAAGCGCGCAACCGCCATTGCGCCCACTGGCACCTGCGCCGCAGATGTCTGCTTCGATCAGCATCACGTCCAGCGCCGGCGCCGCCTCCTTGAGCATCAGTGCAGTCCAGAGGCCGGTGTAGCCCCCGCCAACGATGCATACGTCGCAACGCGCGTCGCCTTGCAGCGGCGGGCATAGCGCATCCTGCTCCGAATCCAGGGCCTGTTGCAGCCAGAAGGGTCTCATTCGCTCGCTTTCCTTTAGGTACGCAGTGGCTTGATCGCCATGCTGGTGTTGGGTGCCACGTCATTGGCTTCGGCCAGGGTGGCCGGGCGGCTGTTCCAGTGCGGCAACAGCACCAGGGCCGAGAACAGTGCGCAACCGGCGAACACGATGAACACCGTCACGCTGTCGAAGTAACCGGGCAGCAGGCCGCCAAGCACCGCCCCCACCGAGCCGCAGCCATTGACGAAGCCGGCTGCCGTGGCACCGGCCTTGGCCGTGCCGAAGTCGATGGCAGCCGCACCGCTGATCATCGAGTCCGGCCCGTACAGGGTCAGGCCCATGACAAACAGCAGGCCCACCACCATGACGACGCTGCCGCTGTGCATGGCTGCCATGAACGCCGCCAGGGTCACCGTCAACAGCAGCAAGCTGATCACGCAGGCCGGCATGCGCCGCGCGCCGAACAGTTTGTCGGAGGCCAGGCCAATCATGATCGGCCCCAACAGCCCAGCCAGCTCGAAGGCGGTCGGGATGATCGCCGCGCCGACCTTGCCCACCGATGGCATCTGCTCGAAGACGATTACCGGCCCCCACAGCAAGATGGCGTAGCGCGCCGGCTTGAGCAGAAAGTAGGCCAGGCCCAGGGTCAGTACCGTGCGGTTGCGCATGATCTCGCGCAGGGGCGCCCAGACGCTGCACAGGTTGGCGCCCGGCGCCATGCTTTGCGGCTCGGGCTCGACGGCGGGCAAGCCGACGTCTTCAGGTTTGTTGCGCTGCAGGAAGAAGAACAGCACGGCCACCAGCGCGACCACGGCGGCACTGGAGTAAAACGCTGCGTGCCAGGTACCGACCAGGGTGTAGGCCCACCAGCCAGCAAACGGCGAGGCCACCAGGCCGCCGAAGGCATAGCACGAGCTCCACAGGCCCAGCACCCGGCCGCGCTGCGCGGCGGGGAAGAAACTGCCGATGTTCTTGCACAAGCCGGCCCAGCCGGTGGACTGCGCCAAGCCCTGGATCAGCATGCAGGTGGCGAAGATCGGGAAGGTCGCGTAGCTGCCCATCACCACGGCCGCCGCCGCCGAAATCAGTAAACCGCCGAGCACCACCACGCGAGGGCCGAAGCGGTCGGCAAGCATGCCCCAGGTGAACTGGCCCACCGCATAGGCAGCCAGGTAGATGGCATCGAGGTTGGCCATGGCGGCCTTGTCGAGCATGAAGCTTGGGTCTTCGGCGATACCCAGCTTGGCCACCGAGAAGGCCTTGCGGGTGAAGTAGAAGGCGGCATAAGCCAGCCAGGTAATTGCGAAAATCTGCATACGCCAGCGTTTGAACGTGGCTAGGGAATGGTTCATGTGAGTCTGACCTCTTGCTCAAGTGTGCCGGCAGAATGTGAAGAAACGCCTGTCTTGTTCTTGTGTTGCGCACAGCGATGACGGTGGCCCGTCATCGGGTCAGATGGCGCTGCAAGAGCACCATGGCCCGGCTGGCGCTTGTGGCACCAGCGTTGGGCTGAGAGCTATGGAAACAGCTGGTGACTGATAAATAAAATCGATTTATCGTATTTCACACATAAGCTCAGCTTGTTACTGGAGTCGTCATGTCGGTCTCACACGCTCAACTCAAGGCCTTCCACGCCGTGGCGGTGCACGGCAGCTTCACCCGGGCGGCGCAAAAGCTGTTTCTTACCCAGCCGGCAGTCTCCGACCAGGTGCGCAAGCTCGAAGAGCGCTTCGGCGTGCTGCTGTTCCACCGCAACAAACGCTCGGTGCAACTGACCGACCTGGGCGAGCGCCTGCTGGGCATCAGCCAGCGCCTGTTCGCCTGCGAAGCCGAAGCCCTTGAGCTGCTGCAGGACTCGCGCGCCCTGCACACCGGCAGCCTGGTGCTGGCGGTGGATGCACCGGTGCATGTGCTGCCGCAGATCGCCCGGTTCTGCCAGCGCTACCCGGGTATCCAGGTGAAGATCGAGACCGGCAACACCGATGAGTCGCTGGCCCGGCTGTTCAGCTACCAGGCCGACCTGGCACTGCTGGGGCGGGATGTGGACGATGAGCGCCTGCATTGCCTGCCACTGCGCCGCGACCCGATGGTGGCGTTCGTTTCCCATCATCACCCGTGGGCCAGCCGCGGCTCGATCAGCCTGGCGGACCTGGATGACACACCGCTGGTGCTGCGCGAGCCTGGGTCGGTAACGCGACAGACGCTGGAGGAAGAGATGCAGCGGGCCGGCTTGCGGATTCGGCCGGCGATCCAGGTAGAGGGCCGCGAAGCGGCACGTGAAGCGGTGGTGGTGGGGATTGGCGTGGGGGTGGTGTCGGCGGCGGAGTTTGGCGCCGATGCGCGGGTGTGTGCGTTGCCGATCGTCGATTGCCAGCGGCACTTGACCGAGACGCTGGTGTGCCTAAGCGAGCAGCGTACACGGCGGGTGGTGGCGACGTTCTTGCAAATGGTGCAGGAAGGGTTGTAAATCCGCCCCATAGCTTCCCGCTAACGCAAAGCTCGCGTCACCCTACCGCCTGGATAACTGCCAATGCTCTTTCGCCTGACCGCCGACACGCTGGTGCTGCTGCACCTGGCCTTCATCCTGCTGGTGCTGTTCGGCGGCCTGCTGGTGCTGCGTTGGCGCCCTGCCCTGCTGGTGCACCTTCCAGCCCTGGCCTGGGGCCTGGCGGTGGAATACCTGCACCTGGGTTGCCCGCTGACCAGCTGGGAAAACCGCATGCGCAGCGCCGCTGGCGATGCGGGCTACCAGGGCGGCTTCGTCGAGCATTACGTCTGGCCGCTCATCTACCCCGCCGGCCTGACACCACAGACCCAGGTGCTGCTGGGCACCGTGGTGTTGCTGCTCAATGTCGGCATTTACGGTTACGTGCTTTGGCGCTGGCGCCGCCCTACCGGGTAGCGATCACGAACAACCGCGGGAACGGCAGCAATACCTTGCCGTCGGTGGACGGCGGGTAGTCGCGCTGCATCGCCTGCAGGTACATCTGCAGAAAGCCTGCCTGCTCGTGCTCGTCCAGCCTGGCCAGGTAAGGCCGCAACGCCGAGCCCTTGAACCACTCCACCACGGCTTCGGCGCCACCCTCCAAGGGGTGATGGTAAGTGGTACGCCACACATCCACCCGCGTGCACAGTGGGCTGAGCAAGTCGTAATAGAACGCCGCATTGTGCCTGGGCGGCAACTGGAAGTCGGCAAACTTGGCGGCCCACGGGCCTTGGCTGGCGATCTCGCGCAATTGCCGGTGCGCCGGCTCGTCGAGGTTGTCTGGGGTCTGCACCGCCAGGCTGCCGCCCTCGCTCAACTGGCTGATCAGGTGCGGGTACAGCGAAGCATGGTTGGGCACCCATTGCAGCGAGGCATTGGCCAGGATCAGGTCCTGTGCTTGCGGCGCGGTCCATTTGCCAATGTCGGCAATGGCGCAGCGTACCCGGGGCACACACAACCGTTTGCGCTCACGGGCCTTGTCGATCATGTCGGGGTCGCTGTCCAGCGCCATTACCTGGGCATCGGGGTAACGCTGCAGCAGCACTTCGGTGGAGTTGCCCGGGCCGCAGCCCAGGTCCGTGGCATGACGCACCGGGCGTTGCGGCACGGCGGTCAGCAGGTCGCGTACGGCGCGGGTGCGCTCATTTTCGAAGAGGGAATACTGGGTGGCGGACCAGGCCATGTGCGGCTCCTTTGGGCGGGCAATGCGCTGAGCATAAGCCATGTGCTGCCTGTTAGGGGTTCCTCGCAGGCCGGAACTGACTGCCTATGCTTGAAGTCAGTCCTTACATGCGCATGCCTATGAAAACATACCTGGCCCTGGCCATCCTGACCCTGATCGCTGCCGCCGCCCTGCTCGGCTCACCCTGGATGAACCAGCGCTTCCACATGCCTGACCGGCATGCGAGTGAAAAAAGCCAGGCCCTGAACGCAAAAACGGCCGGGTCCCCAAGGGAGCCGGCCGTTTCGAACAGCGACTAAGGCTTAGTGGCGCTTGGCGCTGCGGATCTGATGCACGACGCCCATGGCCACCACGACCGCCGCAGCGATGCCGGTGGAGATCACCAGGATCTGGTAGTCAGGCATGAACGCCATGGTCACCAGGGCGGCCACGATGAACGCGATCACCAGGTAGGTCAGCCACGGGAACAGCCACATCTTCAGGCGAACTTCCTTGCCTTCGGCGATCAGCTTGCGGCGCATGCGCAGTTGCGAGAAGGCGATCACCAGGTACACCAGCAACGCGATCATGCCGGTGGTGTTCATCAGGGTGTCCAGCACGTCTTTCGGGCGCAGGGTCTCGCTGAAGTTGATCAGCGCACACACTACCGCCACGGCGCACGAACCCATGATCGCGTACACCGGTACGCCGGTGCCGGCGCGGGTGATCTTGAAGAACGACGGCGCATCGCCACGCTGGGACAGCGAGAACAGCATGCGCGAGGCGGTGTAGTGACCGGAGATCAGGCAGCTGCTGACCGAGGTCAGGACCACGAAGTTCATCAGCAACTCGGCATACGGCACGCCCAGCAGCTCCAGGGTACGGCGGTAGGCGCCATAGCCCGAGACGCCCAGGTGCGGGTCGTTCCACGGTACCAGGCAGACGATCAGGAAGATCGAGCCGACGTAGAACAGGCACACACGCCATACCACCGAGTTGGTGGCCTTGACGATCTGTGCGGCCGGGTCCTTGGCTTCGGATGCCGCAATGGTCACGATCTCGGCGCCGAGGAAGGCGAACATCACCCCAAGCAAGGCACCAATCACCGTGGTGATGCCGTTGGGCATGAAGCCTTCTGCGGTCAGATGGCTGATGCCGCGCACTTCGCCGAACTGCCAGACGTTCATCACGGCGGCGGTGCACACCACCAGGAAGCAGACGATGGCAATCACCTTGATCAAGGCGAACCAGAACTCGAACTCACCGTAGTGCTTGACGTTGAAGAAGTTGACGGTGATCAGCAGCAGGGTCGTGGCCAGCACGAACACGTTGACACTGACGTCAGGGAAGAAGCCGTGCAGGATCTTGCCCGCCACGTAGGCTTCCCACGCCATGAGGATTACCCAGTACCACCAGTACAGCCAACCGATGGTGAAACCGGCCCAGCGGCCAATGGCGCGGTCGGCGTAGGTGGAGAACGAGCCGGTGTCAGGCGAGGACGTCGCCATTTCGCCGAGCATGCGCATGATCAGCACCACTAGGATGCCGCCTGCCAGGTAGGCCAGGACAGCGGCCGGGCCGGCGCTGTGGATCACGCTGCCGGAACCGACGAACAAGGCGCCGCCGATAACCCCGGCGATCGACATCATCGTCAGGTGGCGCGACTTGAGGGAGGCACTGAGCTTGCTCTCGTGCCCGCCTTTCGCGGTGGTGGTTGTGGATGTTGCGTCCATCAGTTGTGTACCCCGTGCTTCTTTTTATCCAAGGAAAACTGTGAGGCCCCGATGGCTAGCGGCCTCACCTGTACATCAGTGCTAATGCGGGCAGGATGGTGTGAACAAACACACGCAGGCCATCCATGGCGGCCTGCTGACGCGCCCGAAGGTTTGCCCTTCGAGCGAACTGAACATGCTTTATGTGGCGATATCCGACACCTAATGTAAAAATGTCCGACGCAGAGAGCCATGCACAGTGGCATGAATCTCGCACTGCACTGTACAGGCCGCCCATGCAATACACCTTGCAGGCGCCTGGCGCCAAGCACCCTGAAGGCCCCCGAATGTTCGAATTACACCCAGACTCCCCAACCCCGCTGGTCAATCAGATCATCGATGGACTGCGCGAGCTGATCGACAACCAGACGCTCAAGCCTGGGGCCAAGGTCCCGTCTATCCGCGCCTTTGCCGCGACTTACTCGGTGAGTACCTTTACCGTGGTCGAGGCTTATGATCGTCTGGTCGCTCAGGGCCTGCTGGTAAGCCGGGGCAACGCGGGTTTTTTCATCAATCGCGCGGCCGGCGAGTTGCTGGAAAAACACAATGCCGAGGCCGACACCAGTCGACCAACGTTCAACTCTGAATGGTACCTGCAGCAGATCTTCGAGATCCGCCAACTGCCGTTCAAGCCCGGCTGCGGCTGGTTGCCCAATGACTGGATGTACGAAGACGGCCTGCGCCGCGGTTTGCGCCAGGTCGCCGGGAGCCCGCTGGAGCTGTCTGGCTATGGCGACCCCATGGGCCTGGCGGAACTGCGTGCGCTGACCGCGCAGAACCTGCAGCAGGAGCTGTCGATTGTCGCCAACCCGGCGCAACTGATGCTCACCCACGGCGCCAGCCAAGCCCTGGACCTGGCCGCGCGCACCCTGGTACGCCCAGGTGACGTGGTGCTGGTGGACGACCCCGGCTACCCCAACCTGATGAGCATCCTGCGCACCCAGGGCGCGACGCTGGTCGGCGTACCGCGCACACCCAACGGCTACGACCTCAACCAGCTGGAGCAACTGCTGGCGCACCACCGCCCGACGGCCTTCTTCACCCAGCCGCACCTGCACAGCCCGACCTGCTCACGCACCCCGCTGCCGCAGCTGCACCGTTTGCTGCAACTGGCCAGCCAGCATGGCTTCCGCCTGGTGGAGAACAACCTGTACGCCGACATGGTCACCGAGCCGCAGCCATGCCTGGCCAGCCTCGACCACCTGCAGCAGGTGGTGTACGTGGGCAGTTACTCGAAGAGCATTTCGCCCAACGTGCGGGTTGGCTACATGATGGCCAACCCGGAGCTGATGCAGAAACTGGTACACCTGAAAATGCGCTCGGGCCTCACCACCTCGCAGGTGATGGAGCGCGTGGTGTATGCCGCGATCATCGACGGGCGCTGGCGCAAGCACCTCAAACGCCTGCGCCAGCGTTTGGCCGAGGCGCACCAGGAAGTGGGCCGGCACTTGCATCGGCTGGGTTTCGAGTTGTTCACCGAGTCGGACGAAGGGATGTACATCTGGACCCGGCATCCGGCGATTCCGGATAGCGCGGCGTTGCTGGACGATGCGCTGGAGCAAGGGATCATGCTTGGGCCTGGGCAGTTGTTCATGGTGGATGCCAAGGCGACGGGGTGGATGCGGTTCAATGTGGCGTTCAGTACCGACCCTGCGATGTGGGAGCTGTTGGAGAAGGTGCTGGTGAAGCATGTGCGGCGGGGTGGGGTTTAGTGGGTTTAGGGCTTGCATGGCATTTGCAGCGCCTGGAAGATCGAGCGTCGCGCGGGCGGCGCTCGATCTCACAGGCGCTGAATTTGCCGTGGCGAACACCGGGGGACTAGTGTGGTGTTTCACAAATACCGCTGAAAATCTGAGCTAGGCTCTGTGGAAGCCAACTCTCCAAGGGCATCGACATGGGCCGACCAGCAACCGTCATTACCCTTTCCG
>NZ_JABWRV010000037.1:0-37935 GCF_014269105.1 Pseudomonas sp. SWRI77
CCTCGTCGGTAGAGGACTACGAAGCGCTGCTGCCGTGGAACTGCTCACCGGAGATGCAACGGTAAATCGAGGCTCCATCTGGCGGTAGGTGGGGTTCATGGATCGCACTCATAGCATCCACCTTGCCGGTGCTGCTGTCGTTGTTGTTGACCGTGTCCTGGCCCCAGCCACGGCTGAAACGGTACACGTCGCTGTCGGCATCGCCGCTCAGGGTGTCGTTGCCGGCGCCGCCTTCGAGGATGTCGTTGCCGGTGCTGCCGTACAGGCTGTCGTAGCACTGGCTCCTCCACTCTGAATAGACAGCTGGTAAGCTCCAAGCTGGGCAACCGTAACCGATTGAGTCATATTTTAATTTCCATTTAAATTATTACAGGGCTCGGGCGAATACTTTTTACGTGTTCGCTGAGGGTCAATTTTCAGGTTTAAGTCCGCTAACAAAACCCACTACTACATTTCTAATTTCACGCCACTGCGATAGATGTTCTCTAGAAAATCGAACAGAGAGCATAGCCTTAGCACTAGGCTCCATGCTGAATTTCATGACGCAGGTCGCGACACCTCTCGGTACATAGGTTTTGCCACAGGAGATATATAAGTCAGCTGCGTCAGATTCGTTATGACCAAAGAATTTATCGCTTGCTCTTTCGTTATCTTTTGCAGGTCCCCCCAGTTGTGGGTCAGTCCCTGAAACCACAAAAGCATCTAGACCATATATCATTTCAGGGGTGCGCTCGTAATTATCAAGCCAAAACTCATTCGGAGATCTTATGCTACTTAAAACAGCGTCCAATTGGCGCTGAGCAGCCTGAGGTCCTGGGTATATTTCTCCAGAATTAACCCCAATGCTCAGCCAGAGGCTATGCTTGTTCAGGAAATTTGATCGATAATCGTCTTTTAGTTCTTTGCTGCTTTTGCAGGACATCTCCGGCAGCCGCACATCCATTCCCAAACTACGAATATTCCGCGTATTTCTATTTGATGCGGCATCGCTCGGTCTTTCTCCAAAACCTGGATCGCCGTCGTACTCCACAAGCTCAGCGCAATCGCGTGGGATCTTGATTTTCATCCCGCCGAGCACCCCAGTTATATCTCCGGTAGAGCAAGACCTGCAGACACCTTCAGAGAGCCAAAATTTACCTAGCTCAACCCAGCCACTGGCGATGTAGCCAATAAAGGTCACTACAAAAACTGCTAGCGTAGTAAATAAAAATCTAGCGCCGCGCCAATTTGTCAGCGCATTACGGATCATTTTTCACACCCCAATAAAAGCCAAATATACAAACTATCTTTCCATCAAACTTTCATCTTTGTATTCTCTGCAGGTTCACCCCGCGCAGCACCTCCGAGCCATCAGGGCGGTAGCGGAAGTGCACCTGGTCGAACTCGATCTGCCCCTTGAGCGGCGGCAAGGCGCTGCGGGTGGCCTGGGACAGTTCGGTGCGCGCGTTGAGGATGTCGCCCAGGCGCTGCACCGACACCCCGGTCTGTTGGAAGTTGGTCCACAGCTGGGCCAGGCGCATGATCGGCTGCGATACCCGACCGGCCAGCATATTGAAGGCGATCAACTGACCCACCGACATATCGCCGTCGATCACCAGGCGCGCCCCCAGCCACAGGGTGGCCACTGTCACCAGCTTGCCCACCAGGCCGACGGCCTCAAAGGCCAGGGTCGACAGGGTTTGGGTCTTGAAGCTGGCGGCCACATAGCCGGCCAGCTGATTGTCCCACTTGCGGTTGATCTGTGGCTCTACGGCCATAGCCTTGAGGGTGTCGATGCCGTTGACCGTCTCGACCAGGAAGGCCTGGTTCTCCGCGCCGCGCGAGAAACTCTCGTTGAGCCGCGCGCGTAGCACCGGAGTGATCAGCAAGGAGATCAGGAAGTACAACGGCAGCGAGAGGACCACCACCAGGGTCAGCCAGCCGCTGTAGTAGAACATCACGGCGATGAACACGACCGAGAACAGCACATCGAGGATCAGGGTGATGGCGTTGCCAGTGAGGAAGCTGCGGATATTCTCCAGTTCGCGCACTCGCGCCACCGAATCACCCACCCGTCGGGCCTGGAAGTAAGCCAGCGGCAGGGTCACCAGATGGCGGAAAAGCCGTGAGCCCAGCTCCACGTCGATGCGGCTGGCCGTGTGGGCGAACACGTAGCTGCGCAGGCCGCTGAGCAGCGTCTCGAAGAGCATGATGCCGAGCAGGCCGACAGCAATCACGTCCAGGGTCGACAGGCCGCGATGCACCAGCACCTTATCCATCACCACCTGGAAGAACAGCGGCGTGAGCAACGCGAAAATGTTGAGCACGAAGGAGACCAGCAGCACTTCGCAGAGTAGCTTGCGGTACTTGACGATGGCCGGGATGAACCAGGTGAAGTCGAACTTGCTCAGCTCACCGGCCAGCGAGGCTTCGGAGCGGATCAGCAACAGCTCGCCGGTCCAGCGTTGCTCCAGTTGCTCGAAGCTCAGCACTTCAGGACGGTGCGCACGCGGATCGTGGATCAACGCCTTGCCATCGTCGATCCGGGCAATGATGAAGTAGCGGCCGTCACGGTCGGCAGCGATGGCGGGCAGCGGGGTGGTATCCAGGCGGCTAAGCGAGCTGCGCGCGGACTTGGCCTTGAGGCCCAGCTTCTTGGCGGCTATGAGGAGTTCGGCACGGCCGAAGCGGCGGCCATCTTCGGCGAATTCGTGAGCGAGTTGTTCGGGGGAGGCGGCTACGTTATGAAAACGCGCCAGCATGACCAGACACGCAAGGCCTGTGTCAACCTCAGGCGAAACGCCCAATCCTTGGAGTTCGTCTTGCATTTCATTCCTTTGACACGAGCCTCGCGAGAGCATGCGTGGCCAATGGCTGCGCAATGTACCGGCCATGCGCCACTCCGACAAGGTGCTGGCTACCAAGAGATGCGTGTGGGGAAACCCTCAGCTGCTCAAAGGTGGGTATCCAGGAGCTGGCCTCTCTGCGTCTAATGGGCGCGGAAGCCAAATGCTCTTGGGTGGAAATGGCTCAGGCTGGAGAGCGTTGATACTGCTCCACCCCCATTGCCGGCAGCGCTCATCTTGTTCGAGTCGGTGTATGACTTCTGCCGGTACATTGGTGCCTGCGGATATGTACTGGGGTGCCAGGGCATGCACTACATGGAAGCCCGTCATGCCAGCCAGTAACCGACGCATGATTGCAGCCATGTCAGGCCGCGACGCTTACCGTCGGTGGTTTGCTACATAATCAAATTGAGTGCGGCAGAGCACTCAAGCATGTCCTGCCCGCTCATGCAGAAGCGCCGATGGGATGGCGAACCCAGCGGCAGAATACGCTGCGCAAACAGCTTGAGCAGCGGCTCCGCCAGCTCCCGGTTTTGCCATTCGATGCCCATTATCAGCAGCGCCGTATAAATACTGCGCGCCAATCGCTCCGTATTCTTGCGGTTGCCCTGCACGATGGCTTCGCGCAGCAACCAGGTCAATGCCGCCAGGGCATCCGGGCTAGCGATGCGCTCCAGCTTTCTCATCAGTACGACGGTGACTTTGGCCCGCTGCCAGTAAACCTCGATACCACCGACAGGTTCGAACAGCACCGCCTGCGTAACCACGCCTGTCGCGGGGAGAACCTATGAAACTGACCATTGAGCAACTCCGGCAGGCTATTCGCCATGCCTGCAATCCTTCGCTATCGCATCGGGCGGTGGCGTGCCTAGTGGAGATATCACCCAATACCGTTCGCGGCCTGCGAGATCGGCTGAGCCAGCGAGGTGAGGGCTGGGAACAGTTGCGCGACCTGGAGGATGCCGCCTTGCAGGCCCGCTTCAGCGGTGGCGTACGGGCGGTAGCCGTCGAGCTGTACCCAGTTGGACGACTGTCCATGAGCAATTGCAGCAACGGGACGTCACGCTGGATCTGCTCTGGGCAGAGTTCCGCGTGGGCGAGCCGGATAGCGTGTCCTACGCGCAGTTCACTCGCCTCTACCGGGCCTGGCGTAACCAGCAGAAAATCAGCATGCGGTAGATCCATAAACCCGGCGACAAGCTGTTTGTGGATTTTTGCGGACGTACCATGCCCATCGTCAACCGCGACACCGGAGAAGTATCCAAGGCTCAAGTTTGTGTCGGTACTCTGGGAGCCTCGGGCTACCTCTACGCCACGGCAGTGGCCAGCCAAACAGTAGCCGACTGGCTGCACTGCTCCGTGCCGTTTCATTATATCCACCTGCTGGTGGATATCCGGGTCAACAGCGATCGCCTGATGGTGTTTCATCAGCGTCGTCAGATTGCCAGCCATGCCCTGGCTCAAGGCGTCGGCGTCACCACGGTGCCGGAGCACCTGCCGCCTCAGCACCGGCATCAGCGAGACATCCAGCCAGAAGCCTTGCTGGTCTGGGCCGAATCTATCGGCCCCTATCAACCTTGACGCCTCGCCATCGCCGGGGCTTTTCGTTTTGCGCCGATGCCTGGTGACGGCAAATGTGGTTTGACTGGCAGTAAACCACTGAGCCAGTATGGCCTTACCTGTCGTTCCTGTGGTTGTCGAGGAGTGATCCCCAATAAGCCTCGCCAGAGAAATCTGCCGGGGCTTTGTCGGCTTTGGCTTAGGAGGATATATGACCAGAGCACAACGCCGACACGATACACGCCGAATCAAGGCTCGCTTCTACCGGAAGCAGCGCTTCCACGAATGCTGGACGACTAATCCACGCAATGCAGGGCTGTTCGCCAACCACGGCAAAGTCTGTTCCTGCTGGCTGTGTGGCAATCCCCGTAAGTTGGGATACCTGACCCTGCAGGAGCAGCGAGCAGATTTGGCCTGTGATGAATGAGATAGGCATGCATTCAGCTGGGCTTTTCGCTAATGGCAGTGAAGGAGAAGCTTGATTTCATCTGCCGGCAGACGGCCGAACTGGCAGGGCCCGCCGGTTCGGATACAGTTAGCGGTCAAATGGGGGCTTTGAGATGCTGAGCGCTGCTGACGATGGGCGATGGATAACGAGCTTTTATGAGTACATCGAAGACAAGCGCGCCAAGGAGGCGTTCGCGCTTTTGATTGGTACATTCGCGTGTCTGGGAAAGTTTCGTTGCGGGCGTAAGCCCCAGGGCGAAGTCCGCTCGGTAGGTATCGAAGTCGATGGCGAGTGTTGGTACACGATCATGCCTGCCAAGAAGTGGGTAACATTCCAATGGCGGCCGCCAGTGACAAGAACAAAGAGGTTTCGGGTCGCCCTGTTGCGCAACGAGTTTCCAGAAGGCTTCACTGACTCGGCTCAGAAGGAGCACTGGTCAGTGAGGGTCGCTTGCCTTGAAGATGCCCTCAAACTCCTGCGAGTGCTGAATGTCGATTCGAGCCTGGCGACAGAGCGGCGCTAATCTGCGCATCTGTGATTAAGTGATCCATCGCCGCCGGAAGGGGTTGCGCGATCATTCGCACTGGGCTAATTCTAAAACTTTTATAGCCCGCCAAATCAGGAGGTTTTAATGAAGCGGTTACTGCTAGGTGCGGCGTTGTGTTCCATTGCGGGTATCGCCAATGCGCAGATCCCGCTGGTCAATGCCACATGCCCGGGGAATATCGAGGTGCATGCCGATGAGGGCGGCCCTGTGTACATCAATGGCAAGGAAGCGAAATTGAAGAAATTCAGTGACACGTACTTCGAAGCCAAGGGCGCTGGGGTAACGGTATCGATCATGGTTAACCCTGACGGATCGCCGGGCGTTTCGTACACCGGCAAGGGTCGCGCTAATGGTGTCTGTGAACTGACAGAGCAAGATTGAAGAATCTGTAACGTAGCCACGCGCCGACGCAATGGACCTGAGTGTGCAAACAAGGAATGGGTAATGGCTTGGCGTAAAAAACTGGAGACCTTTCAAAAGCGCTTCACGCCCCGACACCGGCGTATTGTCGGCGGGGCTGTGATGGCGGTCTGGGCCATTGGTGTGGTGGTTCACCCTGGGCAGTACTTGCTCGCGCTCTCCATACCTGGGGTCATCATTTTCATGAGCGCATGGCCGCCAGAGCTGGACGGTAAACCCTGAGGCCTTGATATGCAGAGGCGAAAATGACTTCACTTTCGCCTGACAGCCAGTTGTCCGATTCAGCTCTCATTCCGACTAAGTGCAGTTGCGTGCCGTTTGGCTTTGGCTATGGTGGCATTTACGCATACAACTAAAGTCGTAGGAGGGCGGCATGCGGATTCGCGGCGACGTTTTCTGGGGCTGGGCAGACCCAACGCTTCACCATCGGTCACACGACGAAACGTTAAACGATGGAACCTACATCGATGTCCAGGTGCGACTGTCGCGAACAGGCAGCACGCAGATGTTCATCGGTGTTTATGCCCCTAGCGGCATGGCGATTCATGAAGAGGCATTCGATTCGCGCCCAGGCGAGTCGATGACTCGCGCTTTGGCCTGGGGCGTAGGCCGAGCGCGGCGTATTGCGAGCGATGCGGTGCCTGTCAACGAGCAATTTGCCTGTTCGAAGTAGCGGGTAGAGCGGTGTCTGTGATTTTTGCGGCAACTGACCTCAACTCATCGGCGACGCCGTCGATGGACTTGATATGAGCGCGTACATCGATCTTGGTCTCAGAAGTCGCTCTGGCCTCCATGAACTTGGCATGCCCGGTCATGGCCTTGCTGAGTGCATTGAGGTGGTCGGCCGTTTTGACGAGGTCTGATTTGATGGTTTGAAGCGGTTCCATGATCTTGGCTGCGTTCCTTGAAGTGTGCGTCTACGGCCCAGTTGGGCCTCGCTGCGGCATCGTTTGGGCGCAGGGTCAGCGAAGTGATCGCGACATCAGCCACTGCGCCTTGCCCCAGGCCTCGAACTGCTCGATCACCGCCCAGCCACGCTTGGCATAGTAGGCCTGTTTGTCACTGGTGTGCAGGTATAAGGTTTCTACGCCGGTGCCACGTGCGTGAGTACATATGCCCTCGATCAACTGCTCGGCGATACCGGCACCTCTGGCTGCCGGGTGCACGAACACGCAGGCGAGCCAGGGGCCTAGCTCCGGGCGGGACGGCAGGTCTTCCTTGGCGAGGGCAGCGCCACCCAGCAAGTGGCCTTGATCCAGTGCGACCAGGCATTGCCATTGGCCATTGCCCTGGCCTTGCGCGAAGTCCAGCTGCCATTGGGCGAGGTCAATGTCCTCGAACTCATACTGGAATTGCTGATGAATCCATTGAGCGAAAGTGTCGCAATGGTTCATATGGTTTTCTAGCCAGTCAATTTGAGGCATGGGCGTCCTGCGCTGATCAAGCTGTAAAACGCATCATCACACACCATTGAAGAGGGTGTGGCAAGTCCAGCTGTCTCGTGTTTTCCACGGTTTGTTTCAACGCTAAGCGGGGTCCGTGTCTGACGTTTCGATATCGCCACCCTGCACCTGGAGCACTGAGCCTTTATCATCCGTAGCCAACAACCCAGTGCCTTGCACAGTGTCAGGCTGCAACTCTGCAAGTGGCATGTCTGCACTACGAAAGATGACGCGGCTTTCGTCGCCCGTCTTCAATGTGTGGAGGCTGCCGTTCTGGTAGAAGAAACGCGTGCGGTCGGTTGGCATAGGGTAGGTCCTCGCTTTGTACCGGCTGGATGAACATCCGCAAGGCAAACTATCTTCCCCCTTTACGGTTTTCGCTACTGGCAGAATTGACAGGTGCCAGCGCGCTTGTACTCAAGCAACATGCCCAGGCATGGACAAAGGCTGAGTGGCCACGACCTTGGTTGATTGGTACCCGTGCGCAACCCTCGGTAGAATGCCGCGTACCCCTAATGGCCAATTGCAAATGCCTACATTTCGTATCTTCTTCAGCGCTTTCATGGCTGCCAGCCTTGCCGGTTGCGCAACGCCAGGTAAACCCACAGCCAGCAAGCTGACCCATAAAACCCCCGCGCAGTTTGCCGCGTGCGTGATGCCGAAGTGGCGAGCACTGGCGCCACTTGCCAACCAGAAGTCCATCGCCCACGGCTATCGGTTGACGGCGCCCAGCGCGGTGGCCTCTGACGATGTGCTGGAGGTAGTCGACGTACGTGACGGCAGCCGGGCAACGTTCTACAAGGGCAGCTTCCTGTCAGGCGACAAGCTGCGCCTGGCGGCCAGGGAGTGTCTGGACTGAGGTCAGTAATCCGCGCTGCCCATGTTGGTCTCTGGCTGACTGGCCTTGCACTGTATGCCAATCATCTCATTTCGAGCTTGTTGTTCATCCGCTCACACTGCATCTGCGCATCGGTTCTGCTCGGGTAGCTGGGTTTCAGCCGCTCCTTCGCCAAGTTGTCATAGATGTCGAAGCCGCCGCTTACGGTAGCCGCGTAGTAGCGGCTAGCGATGCGGAAGGACTCCTTTTCGATGGGTACCGCCGGAACGATAACGAATCTTGGTTGCATGTTTCGTGCCTCCCCAGGCAGAGACTTAAGTATTAGTCTCGCAATGGGTAACCATCAAGGAGGCTCATGAAGAAACGACGAATAGTTCAAGTGGCAAAAATGCACAGGCAGGCCGAAGGCCGGGGAACGGGTACGAAATGTGTAGGTCTGAAAGACACAGCACCTGTGTGGAAAACGGTGTGTACTTAGTTTTTGGACAGATTTAGACCCTTCAGTCGCTTTGTGTAAGGTTTATGTAAAAGCGTCCGCTGCGCGTACAAGGACCGGTATCGTGTTTTGTACTGTCCAGTCCAAAGTAGCCAATGATGAACACACTTCCGTCGCAGCCAAGCGCTGAACGCGGGGCGTTCTCCAGTTTCGAGGCGTGTCGCAATACCCAGCAAGGCCCCGTGGTTATTCTGGCTTCGGGCGCCTCAGCCAAGCATTTCCCCTTGGGCGAATTTGCCCATCTACCGATCATCGCCATGAATGGTTCAGTTGCCATGACTGCCGAGCATGGCGTGAAGCCGTTCTTTTACGTGTGCACCGACAAGAGCTTTGGCCAACAGCAACCAGCACTGTTCGCCACCGCCTTGCGTGACAGCCAGCGCCTAGCGTTATGGCCAGAGCAGTTCGAAGGTGCCGATATTCCCGCCGCCAGCGAATGCTATGCCTTGCACAAGGCGCACACGCCAGGCTTGCTCGACGGTATGCGCGGGCACGGTGACAGTTGTGTCTGCAACCGAGCGTTGTGGAGCAAACGAGCCCGCTCGATTGCCTTCAGCAAAAACCTGTCGCAGGGCTTTTTCGATGCCCGCACGGTCGCTTATGTGGCCCTGCAACTGGCGTATCACCTGGGTTTTGAAGAGGTGTTGCTGGTGGGCGTAGATCTTGATCAGACGGTAGGGCGCTTTTACGAAACCGCCGAAGGTGAACACTCGCCCTGCGGCCTGGACCAGCACTGGGACAGCCGTATCCTGCCGTCACTGACGCTGATGGCGCGGCAAGTGGTCAATGAGCACTTTCACGTCTACAACCTGTCGGCGGCTTCGCGTATTCCGACCGAGCTGATCCCCAAGGTCAACCTGTCCGAAGCCAGGCGCATTGCCGGTTGCGCGATTGGTTGAGCAAGAAAGCGGGTGCGTGCGGCCTTGGGCATGGGTAGAGTGCGCTGACCGTAACGCAGCCAGCAGGAACCTCCCCTATGTCCAGTGCCTTCACCTTGATGCAATCCCCCGTCGGCACGCTGACGCTGGTGGCCCGCGGCGAGCGGCTGGCAGCGGTGCTGTGGGAGGAGGAGCGGGAGAACCGCGTGCGGCTCGGCGCCCTTCATCGCGATGATCACTGCCCGGTTCTGCTGGACACCGCCCGCCAGTTGGGCGAGTACTTCGCCGGTAAGCGACGCTGCTTCGACCTCGCGTTGGACTTCGCCGGCACGCCGTTTCAGCGTGAAGTGTGGGCTGCATTGCTGGCCATTCCCTTCGGCGAAACCCGCAGCTACGGCGACATCGCCCGACAGATCGGTAACCCCAGCGCGGTCCGTGCGGTGGGCGCAGCCAATGGGCGCAACCCGATCTCGATCATTGCGCCATGTCATCGGGTGATCGGCGCTTCGGGCAGCCTTACCGGCTTTGCCGGCGGGCTTGCGGCAAAGCAATACTTGCTGGCGCTGGAAGGGCGACAGAGCCTGGCCTTGGCGCTTTGAGCCGGGCCACAGCAAGGTATCGATCAGCCAAACCAACTCGCGATCAGGCAAGCCACCAGCGCAAGCGCTGAGCCGGCCATCAAGGTGTACTGCCTGTGGGCCCGCCGTGCCTGCGGCCTGACCTCGCGCAGGTACTCGCCAGGTGTCGGGGCATCGGGCCGGTGGCGCAGGCCTTCGGCGATATTGGCCAGTTGGCCCTGGATCAACAACCCGACCAGGTAATGAGTCGACGCGTAGCTCGCCAGCATTACTAACAGATACTTCACGCAGGGAGTGCCCTCAAAGGTACGGCAGACGCGCTGGCGGTGGCGGTATCCAGTACGATCAGCCCTTCGCAGCGGTCATCCAGGCTGGCCAGCAGTCGGCCTTGGTGGTCCCAGGCCGCCGACCTGCCTGCGCCAATGAAGGTATCGGCCGGCCCCACGCAGTTGGCCATCAATACGCCAAGGCCCAGCTGGCGCGCGACCTGGGGGTAGTGCTCATGACCTTCGCGAATACCCTTGGCCGTTTTCGCCACACTCACGAGGTACACCTGCGCACCCTGTGCGTGAGCCGCTGCCGCATGTTCGATGAACATCGACTCGTAACAAATGGCGGGCGCCATCCGATGCCCAGCCACGTCCAGGAGCAAGGGCTGATCACCTGTGGTGAAGTAGGGCAGCTCGTCGCTGTGCAGGCGTTGTTTGGCATAGGCCTGGCGAGGCGCACCCGGGCTGAAGATCGGCATGCCGATCTGGACGCCGTCAGGTGTCGGCAAGGGCAGGCCCACGGCGACCGTGATGCCATGTCGATCGCACAGCGCCTGCAGATGGTCGAGCCGCGACGAAGACAGCGGCAAGGCGACCTGGCGGGCCAAAGTCGGCTCGTAGCCGGTCAGCGACAGTTCAGGAAACACCACCAGCTCGGCACCCAGCGCCACCGCCTGCTCGATGCAGACAAGGTGGCGTTCGAGGTTGCCCTGTAGGTCGCCCTTGAGCGAAGCCAATTGCACGGCGCAGAGTTTCATCAACAGCTCCTTCCCTGGTACAGACCGAAAGGCCGAGCATACTATCGGCGGCAACACCTGTACCAGTGAAGGGATTATCAGGAAGCCGGATGCGGCGCGAAGCGCTGGCGGAACCAGTCGTTCAGCATCGCCTTTTCGGCATACAGGCGGTCGCTGCTGCTGGTTACGCGCCCGGGGCGGCTGAGGTACATCTTGTCGCTGACCCGCTCCTGGGCTTGCTGGGCAGGTATGCCGGGCTGGTTGAGGGTGTAGCTGAGGTCGATGGTCGGCCAGGTGATTTCGCGCATGAAGCGCACATCATAGGCACGACTGTGCCAAGGCTCGAAGCGGCCGGCCAGGTCGATGTCACGGATGTTGATGACCAGTTGCTGGTCCGCCTGCAAATAGCGCTGGCCGAGCTTCTGCAGGTACTCGGTCAGGCTCTTCATGACATAGGCATCGGCCCCGCGCTCGTATCCGGGGCTGTCGAGGCTGGCATCGCGAAATTTCTCGGGCTGGTCAAAATGCACCTCGACCTGCGCAGCCGGGGCGCCTTGTGCCATGCTGTTCAGTGAAAGCGCCATGAGCACGGCACACACAAGGGCGGTACGCATGATGCACCTCCGGGGCGGTTTGCGTGTAGCGCCATTCTACGCCTGCCAGGCTGGCGCCAGCAGAGGAAGATTGTAATGAGTCGGTTTCTACGGCTAGCCGCCAATACCCAGGGGCGCGACCTGGCGGTAGGCGACATCCACGGGCACTTCGGGCGCCTTGTGATGTGCCTGGAGCAGGCCGGGTTTGACCCAGCGGTAGACCGCTTGTTCAGCGTCGGCGACCTGGTCGACCGTGGCCCTTACAGTGAAGCGGCGCTGCAATGGCTGGACCGGCCTTGGTTCCACGCGGTGCAAGGTAACCATGAGGCGCTGGCGATTACCTACCTGCGCGGTGGCCGGCTCGACCTGCAGATGTATCGCGCCGCCGGTGGTGGCTGGTTTCTCGACCTGCCCAGAAACGAGCAGGTGCGTTTCGTCGAACGCTTCGAGCAATTGCCGATCGCCATGGAGGTCGAAAACGAGCGGGGGCTGATCGGCCTGTTGCATGCCGACAGCCCGTTCGCCGACTGGGCCGTTCTGCGCACCTGGCTGGAGCTGGACGACGACCCCGAAGTGCGTGAAGTTTGCCAATGGTCGCGGCGCCGGCTCAAGGAGGGCGACACCCAACCCGTGCACGGTGTCCGCGCCTTGCTGGTCGGGCACACGCCCGTGCTGCAAGCCAAGCTGCTGGGCAATGTCTGGCATCTGGATACCGGCGGTTGGGCCAATGGCCATTTCAGCCTGATCGACCTGGCAACCCTTGAACTGGTCAGCCCCGGGCAAGGTGCAGGGCCAGCCCCACTGCCAACACGATCAGCATGACCCCTGAGGCCCGTTCCAGCCATGGCAAGGTGCGCGCGAAACGCTGCAACACGCGTTGATTGCCGATGGCCACGGCTACCAGCAGGTCCCAGAGCAGTACCATGCTGAACATCCAGCTTGCATAGACCACCTTCCAGCCGACGCTGCTGCTGGCCACCATGCTGGCGAGGCTGGCATAGAACAGGGCATTCTTGGGGTTGAGAATGCCCGACAGAAACCCAAGCACCAAGCTGCGCCACCAGCCCGGCACGGCCCCGCTGTCGGCTACAGCGGCCAGGCTGGAGCGCCCCGCGTAGCGCAAGAACTGCGTGCCGATGTACAGGAGGTAGGCCGCGCCGGCCAGCTGCAAGCCAATGAACAGCGGGCTACCTTCATGCAGTATCGACAGGCCGGTGAACGCCATGGCGATGAAGGCGCCATTGGCCAGTGCGATGCCCAGGCAGGCGCCGCTGGCGATTCGCCAACCGCCGCTGACCGAAGTGCGGGCGACCAGGAAAAAGTCCGGGCCGGGTGAAAGCAGGGCAAGGAAGTGGGCGAGGGCGATGATCAGCAACTGCTCCATGGACGGGACGACTCCGGCTGGGGAAAGCCGCAGTCTGGCGTCGCGCCGGGTGAGCGTATTGAAGATTATTGCGCACCCCGGTATTGACCCGGCGTCACCCCCACATGCGCCTTGAACACCCGCTGAAAATGGCTTTGGTCGGCAAACCCGAGCTGGTAGGCGACCTCCGCCAACGCCTGGCCCTGGTTGAGCAACTGCCGGCCCCGGTTGACCCTGGCATTGAGCAGGTAGGCATGCGGGGTCAGCCCGGTGGCGGCGCGGAACGCTCGGATCAACTGGTAGCGCCCCAGCCCCGACTCCCGGGCCAGTAGATCGAGGCTCAAGCGTGCGGGGTCGGCTGCCTCGATACGCTCGACCAGCCCACTGAGCATGGACGCCCCCAGCGCGGGTTCCGCCTCCAGTGTGGGGTGTACGTAGAAGTCCTGATCGCCCATGAAGGCAATCAGCGCCGCCTCTTTCTCGCCATGGCTGGCCTTGGAGAACAGCAGTGCATTCAGTGCGCAGAATTGACGGTACAGGGCGGGCGCGCGGCTGATGCGGGCCGGCTCGCCAGGTCGTGCACCGCGCAGCCCAGACTCCTGGCGCAGGTGCGTCAACCAGCTGGCATCCACATGCAGCATCTGGTAGCTCCAAGCCTGCCCCGGCTCAGGGTTGCAGGCGTGCACACGCCTTGCCGGTACCATCACCAAGGTGCCGGGTGTCAGGCGCTCCGTAGCACGGCCCGCGCCGGTGAAAAGGCTGAAGCCGGCATCGACTGCGCCCATGGAGAAGGTTGGATGGCTATGCGCCTTGTAGCAGGCCCGGCTTTGGCAGGCGCGGCGGCTTTCGACGAAGGGCAGGGCAGCATCGCGCCAGACAGAGGCTTGTGAGCGGGGCATGACGGGGTCCTCGGCAAGGGCAAAAGCTTAACAGCTGCAGGTGACCCATACAGTTTTTTCGCCTGGCTGTAGCTTGACCCTGCGCGCGTCAGCCGTCGAAATAAGCGCTTGAAGTCATAGGAAAACAAAAATGGACCTTTCCAGCCTGCTGCTGTTCATCCCTGCCTGCTTCGCCCTGAACATGGCGCCCGGGCCCAACAACCTGCTGTCTTTGCACAATGCCAGCCGCTATGGCCTGCGCACGGCCTGCGTGGCCGGCGGTGGCCGCATTGTCGCCTTCAGCGGCATGATCGCGCTGGCCGCCATGGGCTTGGCGGTGGTGCTGCATACCAGCGAATACCTGTTTCTCGCCATCAAGGTGGTCGGCGCTGCCTACCTGTTCTACATCGCCTGGCAGCTGTGGCGGGCACCGGTGGCTGAGGCCGTAGTCGCGGCCGACCATCCACGCGGTACCTGGCGCCTGGCGCGGCAAGAGTTCTGGGTGGCAGCGGGCAACCCCAAGGCCATTCTGATCTTCACGGCCTTCCTGCCCCAGTTCGTATCGGTCGGCAGCGCCACGCCGGTCAGTGAGCAGTTTTTGTGGTTGGGTGTGATGTTCCTGCTGCTGGAGTGGGCGGCCATCGCCATTTATGCCGGCCTTGGCACCTACATGCAGCGCTGGTTCAGCCAGCCAGGGCCGCGTCGGCTGTTCAACCGGGTCAGCGCCGCCTTGCTGGGCTGCGCTGGCCTTGGTCTGCTGGCGGCGCGCCGCTAAGACGGCGCGTGAGGGCAGGGTCAATCGCGATAGAAGGTCTGCACCAGGTGGTAGCCGAACTTGCTCTTGATTGGCCCATGTACCACGCGCAGCGGCTTTTTGAAGATCACCTGGTCGATCGCCCCGACCATCTGGCCGGGGCGCACCTCACCCAGGTCACCGCCGCGCTTGCCTGACGGGCAAATGGAAAACTTCTTCGCCAGCACATCGAAAGCCTCGCCATTGGCGATGCGCTGCTTGAGCTTTTCGGCTTCGTCAGCGGTCTTGACCAGGATGTGGCGGGCTTGAGCTTTCATGGGGCACCTGTGCTTCGGGGTAAAAAAAGGGCGCCATTATGCCTGATCGAGCAACGTGCTTACTCCACTTTTGCCTTTTGCACGTCTTGCGAAGCCGACCATACGCGGTAGCGCACCTCGACCCCTCTGGGCACATACACCACCACCGGCAACTTGCTGTTGTAGCGCAGCATGAAGCCTTCACCGACCACGGGCACAAACGCGTCGGTCTTCTTGCCATCCGGGCAGGCCATCAGCGTGCTGGCGGGGCCGGCGACCTTGTCCAGACGGTAGTAGTTGTAGCCCCAGCCTTCAAGGGTACGTTCTTCGAGGTTGCCCCCCAGGTGCTGGCGGTTGCAGTCGACTTTGAGCGTCTTGCCGGCGAGTATTTCCAGTTTGTAGGCCGACTCATCGGCCTGGGCGGGCAGGTGGATGACTTGCCGGGTGTAGCCTTTTTCCGCCTCGGGATAGGGCGCGACGTCCTTCAAGCTGGCGGCCATCGCCGGAGCGGCAGCAGCCAGGGTCAAGGTCAGGATCGCGGAGAGTGTGATTGGGCGCATTAAGGCCTCCTTGCAGTCGAAAGATGCGAGACCTTTGCCAGATCAAGGCCGGCCCTCACTGGGCCAACCAGCCGCCATCGACATTCCAGGCGGCACCGCGGACCTGGCTTGCGGCCTCGCTGCACAGAAATAGTACCAGCTCGCCCAGCTGCTCGGGGGTGACGAAGGCCAATGAAGGTTGCTTCTCGGCCAGCAGGTCCTGTTGTGCCTGCTGCGCTTCGACACCGTTGGCGGCGCGATCGTCGATCTGCTTTTGCACCAGCGGGGTCAGCACCCAGCCTGGGCAGATGGCATTGCAGGTGACATTGCTGGTGGCGGTTTCCAACCCCACGACCTTGGTCAGGCCGACCACGCCATGCTTGGCGGCCACGTAGGCGGCCTTGCCGGTGGAGCCGACCAGGCCATGCACCGAGGCGATATTGACGATGCGCCCCCAGTTGCGCGCGCGCATGCCGGGCAGGGCCAGGCGGGTGCCGTGGAATACCGCCGACAGGTTCAGGGCGATGATCTTGTCCCAGCTTTCGACCGGAAACTGCTCCACCGGAGCCACGTGCTGGATACCGGCGTTGTTGACGAGGATGTCCACGCCACCGAATTGCCGTTCGGCGAGGGCGAACAGGGATTCGATCTGCGCCACGTCCGACAGGTCGGCGGGGTGGTGGGCAACCTTCACGCCGTGGCGGGCGATTTCGGCCAGTGCCGGTGCCGGGTCGCCAAAACCATTGAGCAGAATGTCGGCCCCAGCGCCGGCCAGCACCTGGGCGATACCCAGGCCGATGCCGCTGGTGGAACCGGTGACGAGTGCAGTCTTGCCTTTGAGGGTCATGCGGATGCTCCCTGTCTACGTGATCAAAATGTATGGGGCGGCTGTTACCCGCGTGGGTCGAACGCCTCACGCAGTGCATCGCCGATGAACACCAGCAACGACAGCACCAGTGCCAGCGCGAAAAACGCGGTAAACCCAAGCCAAGGGGCCTCCAGGTGCTGCTTGCCCTGGGTCACCAACTCGCCCAGCGAAGCACTCCCGGCCGGCATGCCGAAGCCCAGAAAGTCCAGCGCGGTCAAGGTGGTGATCGCCCCGGTCAACATGAACGGCACATACGTCAGGGTGGCATTCATGGCATTGGGCAGGATGTGCCGCAGCATCACCTGGCTGTCGGGCAGCCCCAACGCGCGCGCGGCTTTGACGTACTCAAGGTTGCGCCCCCGAAGGAACTCGGCACGCACCACATCGACCAGGGCCAGCCAGGAGAACAGCGCCATGATCCCCAGCAACCACCAGAAGTCCGGCTCGACGAAGCCGCTGAGAATGATCAGCAGGTACAGCACCGGCAAGCCCGACCATACTTCCAGCAGGCGCTGCCCGAGCAGGTCGACCCAACCGCCGTGATAGCCCTGCAGCGCCCCTGCGGTCACGCCAATCAGCACGCTGACCACAGTCAAGGCAAAGGCGAACAGCAGCGACACCCGTGTGCCGTACAGCACCCGCGCCAGCACGTCACGTCCCTGGTCATCGGTGCCCAGCCAGTTGGCTGCGCTGGGCGGGCTGGGGGTCGGTACTTGCAAATCGTAGTTCGGCGTGTCGGCACTGAACGGGATCGGTGCGAACAGCATCCAGCCACCCTGGCTGTCGATCAACTGGCGCACGTAGGCACTGCGGTAGTCCGGCTGAAACGGCAACTGGCCGCCGAATTGCTGCTCGGTGTAACGCTTGAGCGCCGGGGTGTACAGCTCGCCCTTGTAGCCAAGCAGCAAGGGTTTGTCATTGGCCACCAGCTCCGCGCCCAGGCTCAGCAGCAAAAGGCCGGCAAACAGCCACAGCGAGACCCAGCCAAGGCGGTTGCGGCGAAAGCGTTGCAGGCGGCGGCGCGAGACGGGCGAGAGCATCAGTTGGCCCTCGTGTCGAAGTCGATGCGCGGGTCGAGCAGTGTGTAGCACAAGTCGCCGACCAGGCGGATCAACAGCCCTGCCAGGGTAAAGATGAACAGCGTGCCGAACACCACCGGGTAGTCGCGCGACACGGCTGCCTCATAGCTCATCCGCCCAAGCCCATCGAGGGAAAAGATCACTTCGATCAACAGCGACCCTGCGAAAAACACCGTGATCAACGCCTGGGGCAGCCCGGCCACCACCAGCAGCATGGCATTGCGCAACACATGGCCGTAGAGCACGCGGCGCTCGCTCAGGCCCTTGGCCCGGGCGGTGACCACGTACTGGCGGGAAATCTCGTCGAGAAAGGCATTTTTGGTCAGCAGCGTCAGGGTGGCGAAACCGCCGATCACCAGCGCACCGACCGGCAGCACCAGGTGCCAGAAATAGTCGGCGACCTTGCCCAGCAGGCTCAGCTGGTCGAAGTTCTCCGATACCAGGCCGCGCACCGGGAACCAGTTCAGTGACGTGCCACCGGCAAACAGCACGATCAGCAACAAGGCGAACAGAAACGAGGGCAGGGCATAGCCGATCACGATCAACCCGCTGCTCCAGGCATCGAACCGGCTGCCGTGGCGCACGGCCTTGCGGATGCCCAACGGGATAGACACCAAGTAGGTGATGAGCGTGGCCCAGAAGCCCAGTGACAAGGTGACCGGCAGCTTGTCGAGGATCAGGTCGGTGACCTTGGCCCCGCGAAAGAAGCTCTGGCCGAAGTCGAGCCGGGTGTACTGGCCGAGCATCAGCCACAGGCGCTCGGGGGCTGACTTGTCGAAGCCGTACTGGCGCTTGATCTCTTCGATCAGTTTCGGGTCCAGGCCACGGGTGGCCCGCGATTCGCTGTGCACCCCTTCGGCACGCGCGCCTGGCGCGCCGCCGCCGATGCCCTGCAGCCGCGCCACCGCTTGCTCTACCGGGCCGCCCGGCGCGGCCTGGACGATGGCGAAGTTGACCAACAAAATCGCCAGCAGGGTCGGGATGATCAGCAACAGGCGACGCAGCACATAGGCGGTCATGGGGTGGCATTCCTGCGCTCGGCCATCTGCGCGTTGGTCAGCGCGGTAGGGCTGACTTCCCACCAGGTGTCCAGGCCTTCGTCATAGGTGGCCTGCACCTTGGGCAGGCCGAAGCGGTTCCACCAGAGCGTGGAACTGCCGGGTGGGTAGTAGTTGGGGATCCAGTAGTAGTTCCACTGCAGCACGCGGTCCAGGGCATGGGCATGGCGCAGCATGTCGGCTTGCGTACTGGCGCGCACCAGGCCATCGACCAAGCTGTCGACGGCCGGATCCTGGAGCACCATCAGGTTGTTCGAGCCGGGGTCGTGGGCCGCTTGCGAGCCAAAGTAGTTGTACAGCTCGGCGCCGGGCGACAGCGTCACCGGGTAGCCGGTGACGATCATGTCGTAGTCACGCGCCATCAGGCGGTTGACGTACTGGGCCGAGTCGACATTGCGGATGTTGAGGGTGACACCGATCTGCGCCAGGTTGCGCTTCCAGGGCAGCAGCAGGCGCTCCAGGCCAGCCTGGCCATTGAGGAAGGTGAATTCCAGCGGTTCGCCGTGGGTGTTCACCAGGCGATCGCCCTCGGGGCGCCAGCCGGCTTGCTCAAGCAAGGCCAGCGCTTGCAGCTGCTGAGTGCGGACAATGCCAGAGCCATCGGTGACCGGGGCCGTGAAGACGTGAGTGAAGACTTCATCAGGCACCTTGCCGCGCAACGGTTCCAGCAGTTCCAGCTCACTGGCGTCCGGCAGTTCGCGGGCTGCCAGCGGGGTGTTGGAAAACACGCTCTGCTGGCGGATGTAGAGGTTGCGCATCATCTGCCGGTTGCTCCACTCGTAGTCCCAGAGCATGCCCAGCGCCTGGCGCACGCGGCGGTCGTGGAACTGCGGTTTGTCCAGGTTGAACACGTAACCTTGGGCGACTTGCGGTTTGGCTGGCCCCAGGTGTGCCCGCTGCAGGCGGCCGTCGTCCAGCTGTGCGCCTTTGTAGCCTAGGGTGTAGCCGGTGGCGGAGAATTCGCGGTTGTAGTCGTAGCCGCCGCCCTTGAGTACTTGGCGCGCCACTTCGGTGTCGCCGAAGTACTCGATACGCAGCTTGTCGAAGTTGAACCGGCCACGGCTGACAGGCAGGTCTTTGGCCCACCAGTTGCGGTCCCGTTCAAAGGTGATGCTGCGGCCATTATCGATAGCCCCGATGCGGTACGGGCCGCTGCCCACCGGCCGCTCGAAGCCGCCGCCGTTGGCGAAGTCGCGCTGCTGCCAGTCATGCTCGGGCAGCACCGGCAGGCTCGCCAGGTCCAGCGGCAGGGTGCGGCCATGGCCTTGCCTGAAGTCGAAGCGCACGCGATGGGGGCTTTCGACCGTCACCCCGACGACATCGGCGAACTGCGTGCGGTACTTGAGGCTGCCCTTGCGCATCAGCAGCTCGAAGGTAAAGCGCACGTCTTCGGCGCGCACCGGCTTGCCGTCGGCGAAGGTGGCGCGCGGGTCGATCTCGAAGCGCAGCCAGGCATCTTCAGGGCCGCGTTCCATGCGACGGGCGATCAGGCCATAAACGGTGTAGGGTTCATCGAACGCGCGCACGGCCAGCGGCGCGTACAGCCAGCCATCGACTTCGCTGACGCCGGTGCCTTTGTCGATGTACGGAAGAATGTGGTCGAACTGGCCAATCTCGAGGGCCGAGCGGCGCAGCATGCCGCCCTTGGGGGCGTCGGGGTTGCTGTAGTCGAAATGGCTGAAGGTGTCGCTATAGCGGGGGGCTTCGCCATAGACGGTCAAGGCGTGGCTGGGGCCGGCGTGGGCGGGCTGGGCCAGGCACAGTGCCAATGCCAGCCAGCCCAGGCGATACAAGCCCCGGTAGCAGCACGCCGGTGCTGCTACAGGTGATACGTCGTTCCAGAGGAACAACGTGGCATCAGTCCTGACGGCTGGTCACTTCCAGCAGGTGATAACCGAATTGGGTCTTGACCGGGCCCTGGACAACGTTCAGCGGCGCGCTGAAGACCACGGTGTCGAACTCCTTCACCATCTGGCCTGGGCCGAACGAGCCCAGGTCGCCGCCTTGGCGGCTGGAAGGGCAGGTGGAGTTGGTTTTGGCGACTTCAGCGAAGTCGGCACCCGCTTCGATCTGGGCCTTGAGTTCGTTGCACTTGTCTTCGCTGCTGACCAGGATGTGGCGGGCGGTGGCACGGGCCATGGGTACTGCTCCTTAGGGTAAAAATGCAAGCCTAGCGCACTTGTTCGGGAAATGTCTCGCAAGGCTTGCTGGTGGCTTCCTACAGTTTTTGTGCAGCCTCGCGCAATAGCGTTTCGGTGGCGGCCCAGCCCAGGCAACCGTCGGTGATCGACACGCCGTACTTCAAAGCGCCTTTGCCCAAGGCCTGGCAGCCATCGAACAGATGCCCTTCGATCATCACACCGACAATCGAGCGGTCACCGGCCAGGCGCTGCGCCAGTACGTCCTCGAACACCGCTGGCTGACGCGCCGGGTCCTTGCCGCTGTTGGCATGGCTGCAATCGACCATGATCCGCGCCTGTAAACCGACCTTGGCCAACCCCTGGCGGGCCTGGGCGATGCTTGCCGCATCGTAGTTCGGGCCCTTGTGGCCGCCACGCAGCACCAGGTGGGTGTCGGGGTTGCCGAGGGTCTCGATGATCGCGGGGTAGCCCTGCGCATCCATGCCGAAGTGGCGATGCGGGTGGGCGGCGCTGCGCATGGCGTCGCTAGCAACGCCGATGCCGCCGTCAGTGCCGTTCTTGAAACCTACGGGCAAATCCAGGCCGCTGACCATTTCGCGGTGGATCTGCGACTCGGTGGTACGCGCGCCGATGGCGGCCCAGCCCAGCAGGTCGTCGAAGTAGCCCGCGGCCATCGGTTGCAAGAGTTCGGTGGCAATCGGCAGGCCGCGCTCGATCATGTTCAACATCAGGCCGCGCGACAGGGCGATACCTGCATGCATGTCATCGCTGCCATCAAGGCGCGGGTCGTAGGCCAGGCCTTTCCAGCCCACCGTGGTGCGGGGTTTTTCGACGTAGGCGCGCATCACCAACAGCAGCTTGCCGTCCACCTCGCGGCTCAGCGCGGCCAGGCGGTCGGCGTATTCCAGGGCCGAGCGTGGGTCATGGATCGAGCATGGGCCGACTACCACCAGCAGGCGCTCGTCGCGGCCTTCGAGAATGGCGCGGATGGCCTGGCGATGGGCATGGACTTGCTGGGTGAGTTCAGCGGTCAGCGGCATTTGCTGCTTGAGCAGGTGCGGGCTGGGCAGGCGCTGGCTGACGGTGGTATTGGCAGCTTGCGGTTGGGTCAGGGGCAGGGCGAGGTTCGAGGCTTGCATGGCGTTTTTCCCTGGGCGGACGGCGGGTTGTGGCCCGCGCGGTCGGCCCTATCGAGGTGTTCGACAGATCGTTGAGTGTGTGTTGTCTGCAGCGTTGCCACCCTTGAGGGACCGAACGGAGGCGGCAGGCTGGCCCGAACGGGATTGGCTAAATCGCCAGGCATAGGTGCTTGCGGAGTAATAAGTGGCGTAGTTCATGGATCTGTCCTCAATATGAATCGGTGTTGTTCAAAGGCCTGAAAAGCAAAACCCCCGGTCGGGGAGCCGACCGGGGGTTTGAGTATTCTCATGTTCGGCGGCCCCTCGAAAGTGGGCGCCGTGTAGGTATCAGCGGCGCCTAGTGGCTAAACCAATACCCAAAATAAAAGCTGGCAGGGGCCATGCTACCGGCAACGGCCAGCACAGGGCGCAGGGTGCGACCGGTGTGGTTGGCGTGATTGCAGGTGTGTTTCGGCATGTTGCTCTCCAGTGAATGAGCCCGAGCTTACTGCAGATCGGGCGTGCCGTTCAATGGGTAAATGCTATGGGGCAGATCATTACTGCCAATATCAGTGGCCGTAACGCCCTACCAAGGTTTGCGCACCTAGTGCATGGCCTTGCAGCAATTCAAGCAGCCCATTGCGGTCCAGTTCAGCTGGCAGGATGCCGGGTGCCAAGTCGGTGGCGATCAAGGTCAGTGCGTAGTGGTGCGGGTTGTCCCCGGCGGGCGGGCAGGGGCCTCGGTAGCTGGCGGTGCCGCGGGAATTGCGCCCCACCGTCACGGCATGGGTGGTTTGCCCGGCCACACCTTCTTTCAAACCATCCAGGGCCGGGTCGATGTTGTAGGCGATCCAGTGCACCACCCCGAGGCCCTTGCCGCCATCGGGGTCGAACATCACCAACGCCAGCGAGCGGGTGCCTGCGGGCAGGTTGTCCCAGCTCAACTGCGGCGTGCGTTCCTCACCGGCACCACAGGCCGGGTCTGGCCCGACCTGTTGCAAGGCGATCACCCCGCCGTCAGTGAACGACGATGAGCTGATCGACAGCGCACCAGAACCCGGCCCTGCGGCCAGTGCGCTGCACGGCAGCAGGGCTGCGAGCAGCCACGGTTTGATGTTCATGGCAATTCCTTGGCAGGGCAATGGGGCGCAGTGTAGTCCAGGCTGGCCTTAACGGCTGTCCTGGTCCTCGGCGGTGCCGCCGCTGCTGCCAGCCCCCGAGCCTGTGGCCTCGCCCGTGCTGTTGGAGCCGCCACTGGCGCCGTCTGCAGCATCGGTGCTGGTGCCGGTGTTGCTGCTGTCGTTGTCTTGGCCGCTGCCGGGGCTGTTGACGCTGCTGTCATCACCGGCGGTCTTGCCGCCGGATTGATCGGTTTGCGGGTGGCTGTCGGTATTGGTGGGCTCGGTGGCGGCAAAGCTGGTGCCGCTGATGACGCCCAAGGCCAGGGCCAGGCACAGCGAGAGGGGACGAATGCGGATCATGGTGTATCTCCCTTGCGGATGATCTGTCATTCCTTTGGCCGGGCAGCGCCGGCGCGGTGCCCTTCGGGCGACGGGTGGTCACGCACAGCCCGGATCCGGCCTTGTGTAGGAGCGGCCTTGCGTCGCGAAAGGGTTGCGCAGCAGCCCCGGGATTTCAGATTGGCCGCAGATATTGCCGGGGCTGCTGCGCAACCCTTTCGCGACGCAAGGCCGCTCCTACAAAAAGCGATTAGCGGATGGGGTCGGGGCGGGTGCTTTCCACGGGTTCCAG
Source organism: Pseudomonas sp. SWRI77 (assembly GCF_014269105.1). NCBI lineage: Bacteria > Pseudomonadati > Pseudomonadota > Gammaproteobacteria > Pseudomonadales > Pseudomonadaceae > Pseudomonas > Pseudomonas sp. SWRI77. Next base: position 23,478 of record NZ_JABWRV010000037.1, read on the forward strand.
CGGCGGATGCTCCTGCGCCGCATGCATCAGGTCTTCGGTCACCCGCAGCTCAGCGCCTGTGGGCGAGAAGGTAGTCGAGGCGGTGAACGGTGCCGGGTGCTCTGCCGCCGGGCGCTTGCCACGGCGCCACAGGAAGAAGCTCACCATCCCCAAGTTGACCACCGCAAAGGCCCAGAAAAGCCCCGCTTCGCCGAACGACGTCATCATCGGCGAAATCGCCAATGGCGCCAGCGCCGAGCCCAGCGAGTTGATCAGCAGCAAGCCCTGGATCATCGGCACCAGGGCGTCGGACGGTGCACGGTCGGCCGCGTGGCTGACCGCCACCGGGTACAGGGCGAACACCCCGCCACCCAGCAGGAACAGCATCGCCGGCAGCAATGACGATTCAGACGGCAGGAACACCGTGATCAACGACAGCACCACGCACAGCCCGGCCAGGGCAATCAGCACGTCCTGGCGGTCTTTGCGGTCAGACCAGCGGCCAACCGGGTATTGCAGCAGCATGGCACCGAGGATGACCCAGGCCATCATGTTGCCGACTTCCCCCACGTCCAGGCCGATGCGCTGCAGGTACAGCGGCAGCAGGGCATAAATGCCGGCAATCGCCACGCCCGAACCGAAGCAGCCGACCAGGCCCGACGGTGCAACACCCAGCAGTTGCCGCGGTTTCAGTGGCTCGACCTGGTCCAGCAGCGGCGACACCCGCGGCAGGATCACGATCGGCAGCACCGACAGCGCCGCAAGCATGCCGGCGAGCATGAACGGTGCGGTATCGCCCAGGCGAGTGATCTCGCCAAGGCCTGCCTGGGCAATCACGCCAGCGCCATAGAAGGCAATCATGTACAGCGCCAGCAGGCGGCCCCGGATCTTCGCGTCGCCGGCCAGCAGCAGCCAGCTCTCGATCACCAGGAATACGCCCACCGCGGCCCAGCCGTTGATCAAACGCAGGATCGACCACCACGTAGTGTCGTAGAACATCCCCTGCAGCAGGATGGTTGCAGCGATCAGCGAGGCGAAGCTGGTGTAGGCGCGGATATGGCCGATGCGCAGGATCAGCCGGTCATTGAAGATCGCGCCAAGGGTCAGGCCAATGAAGTAACTCGACGACACGATACCGATGGTGGTTGCCGATTCACCGGCAGCGCCCAGGCGCAGGGTGGTCAGGGAAGACATGAAGCCGTTGCCCAGGGCAATGATAAACAGCCCGAGCAGGGGCGCCAGCGCCATGGCCAGCAAACGCGGAGACATATGTACCTCAAGGTGGATGAGCGGAATGAGCGCCTCTTCGGACGCGCACGCCGACATGGCCCGATAAGGGGCCAAGAGGCTGCACGGATGTGCCTGGGAGGGATGCGACCTGGGCAAGACTCAACCGCTGGGCCTTGGAAGAACTGGGCCGGGCGGGGTGGGTTGAGCCTATTTCACATGTGCGTTCATGTGTTCAGGCACGGACTCTGTCGTTGCTGCCGGTTGCCACCGTTCAAGGCGACGGGCGAAAAGGAAGCGCGATTCTACGTGCTTGCATCGATTTGCCCAAGGGGCATTGGCCTGCGACGAGACGCCGCAGGGGGAGTGCAGCTGCACCCAGACTACAGCCTGCTAATAATAATTTGTAAGGGTAAATAACTTTAGTCGTATTGATTCATGGATTTATCGAGTTGCCGTGTGCGTTTATTGACCTGGATCAATACAGTTATGCAGTTAGTTGCCATCGCAGTGCATTGATCGATAAAACTTATCAAGCGATCAAGCCGGTCAATTGGTCCCTGCGGCATCCTGCCACTACAATGGCGGCCGCGACCTGCAAGGGGCGCCTTGATAAACGAGTGATGCCACGGCCCATTTAGTGTTTGCCAAAAAGTTGCGTTTATATCAACGCACTGCGAATACCTATTGCCGCCGATTAGTGCCCGTCACCCAACTAGAACGACTTGCCGATAACACCCGTTGATAAGTAACGCCTGTTCGCCCGGTACCGAGCCGGGCTTAGATGAGGAGATGCCCATGGCACTTGGCAGACGACAATTTTTCAAACTTTGCACGGCCGGGGCGGCGGCAGCGACCAGCGTGTCGCTGGGCTTTGCACCGGCGGTGGCCAATGCCAGCCAGTCACGCCAATACAAGCTGTTGCGCGCCAAAGAGACACGCAACAACTGCACCTACTGCTCGGTAGGCTGCGGCATCCTCATGTACAGCCTGGGCGACGGTGCGAAGAACGCCAAGGCGCGCATCTTCCATATCGAAGGCGACCCGGACCACCCGGTCAGCCGGGGCTCGCTGTGCCCGAAAGGGGCGGGGCTGGTGGACTACATCCACAGCGAACAGCGCCTGCTGTACCCGGAGTACCGCGCCCCAGGCTCGGACACGTGGCAGCGCATCAGCTGGGACCATGCCATCGAGCGCATCGCCCGCCTGATGAAGGACGACCGCGATGCCAACTTCATCGAAAAGAACGCCAAGGGCGTAACCGTCAACCGTTGGCTGTCCACCGGCATGCTCTGTTCCTCGGCGGCCAGCAGCGAAACCGGCTCGCTCGATCAGCGCTTCACTCGCGCTCTGGGCATCCTCGGCACCGACAGCCAGGCCCGGGTGTGTCACGCCCCGACCGTATCGGCGCTGGCACCGACCTTTGGCCGTGGCGCCATGACCAACAACTGGGTGGACATCAAGAACGCCAACGTGGTGCTGATCATGGGCGGCAACCCCGCCGAAGCGCACCCGGTGGGCTTCAAGTGGGTGATCGAGGCGAAGATCCGCAACGGCGCCAAGGTGATCGTGGTCGACCCGCGCTTCAACCGCAGCGCCTCGGTGGCCGACCTGTACTCGCCGATCCGCGCCGGCTCCGACATCACCTTCCTGATGGGGGTGGTGAATTACCTGATCAGCCACGACCGTATCCAGCATGAGTACGTGCGTGCCTACACCAATGCCAGCCTGATCGTGCGCAGCGACTACAGTTTCGACGACGGCCTGTTCAGCGGTTACGACGCAGGCACCCGACGCTACGATCGCAGCTCCTGGGCCTACGAGCTCGACGAGCAGGGCTTTGCCAAGCGCGACATGTCGCTCAACCACCCGCGGTGCGTGTACAACCTGCTCAAGCAGCATGTCAGCCGCTACACGCCGGAGCGGGTCAACGAGTTGTGCGGTACGCCCAAGGACGATTTCCTGCAGATTTGCGAGATCCTTGCCAGCACCAGCGCACCAGACAAGACTGCGACCTTCCTCTATGCCCTGGGCTGGACCCACCACACCACGGGCGCCCAGATGATCCGCGGTTCGGGCATGATCCAACTGCTGCTGGGCAATATCGGCATGGCCGGTGGCGGCGTCAACGCCCTGCGCGGGCACTCCAACATCCAGGGCTATACCGACCTGGGGCTGTTGTCGCAACGCCTGCCGGGTTACATGAACCTGCCGTCCGACAACCAGACCAGCGTCGAAACCTACCTCAAGGAAACCACCCCCAGCGCCCAGCTGCCGGGGCAGGTCAACTACTACCAGCACACACCCAAGTTCTTCATCAGCCTGATGAAGAGCCTGTGGGGCGACCAGGCCACCCGCGAGAACAACTGGGGCTTCGACTGGTTGCCCAAGTGGGACGACAGCTACGATGTGCTCAACTATTCCAACCGCATGTACGAAGGCAAGGTCAACGGCTACATAGCCCAGGGCTTCAACCCGATCGCGGCCTTCCCGGACAAGAACAAGGCTGCCGAGGCCTTGGCCAAGCTCAAGTTCCTGGTGATCATCGACCCGCTGGCGACCGAGACATCGAGCTTCTGGCAGAACCATGGCGAGTCCAACGACGTCGACCCGGCAGCCATCCAGACCGAGGTCTTCCGCCTGCCCTCCAGCTGCTTCGCCGAAGAGAACGGCTCGATCGTCAACTCCAGCCGTTGGCTGCAATGGCACTGGGCCGGCGCGGCGCCACCGGGTGAAGCCTGGCACGATGGCAAGATCCTCGGCCACCTGTTCATGAAGCTGCGCGAGCTGTATCGCCGCGAGGGCGGCGTGTGCCCCGAGCCCGTGTTGAACATGGCCTGGGACTACAAGAACCCCTACGACCCAGAACCCGAGGAAGTCGCCAAGGAGTCCAACGGCTACGCCCTGGCCGACCTGCATGACGACAAGGGCAACCTGGTGCTGCGCAAGGGTCAGTTGCTGGACAACTTCGCCCAATTGCGTGACGACGGCAGTACCGCCTGCTTTAACTGGGTGTTCGCCGGTTCCTGGACCGAAGCCGGCAACCAGATGGCCCGCCGCGACAACGCCGACAGCGGCCTGGGCTGCACACCGGGCTGGGCGTGGGCCTGGCCGCAGAATCGCCGCATCCTCTACAACCGTGCCTCGGCCGACCCTCAGGGCAAGGCCTGGGACCCGAAGCGCCAGATCATTGCCTGGGATGGCAGCCGCTGGGCTGGCAGCGATGTGCCGGACTACCCGGTTACCGCCGCGCCCGGCAGCGATGTCAACCCGTTCATCATGCTGCCCGAAGGGGTAGGGCGGCTGTTTTCGGTCGGGGCCATGAACGATGGGCCGTTCCCTGAGCATTACGAACCGATCGAAAGCCCGCTGGTGTCCAACCCGCTGCACCCCAATGTCAGCAAGAGCCCGACCGCACGGCTGTACGAAAGCGACCGGGCGCGCATGGGCAGCCGTGAGGAGTTCCCTTACGTGGCCACCACCTATTCGATCACCGAGCTGTTCCGCCACTGGACCAAACACTCGCGGCTCAACGCGATCATCCAGCCCGAGCAGTTCATCGAGATTGGCGAAGTGCTGGCCAAGGAGAAGGGCATCGTCCAGGGCGACCTGGTGCGGGTGACCACCAAGCGCGGCTACATCAAGGCCAAGGCGGTGGTCACCAAGCGGGTCCAGCGCCTGGAGGTTGCCGGACAGATGGTCGACACCATCGGCATCCCTTGCCACTGGGGCTTCGAAGGCGCTACCCGCAAGGGTTTTCTGGCCAACACGCTGACCCCAGGCGTGGGTGATTCCAACACCAACACCCCGGAATACAAAGCGTTCCTGGTGAACGTGGAAAAGGCCTGACGGAGCGACGCACATGTCCCTGCAATCCCAAGACATCATTCGCCGTTCGGCGACCAACGCCTTCACCCCCGCGCCCCGTGCCCGTGACCACCAGGCCGAGGTGGCCAAGCTGATCGACGTCAGCATCTGCATCGGCTGCAAGGCCTGCCAGGTAGCGTGCAACGAGTGGAACGACCTGCGTGACGAGGTCGGGCACAACGTCGGCGTGTACGACAACCCGGCCGATCTCACGCCAGACACCTGGACGCTGATGCGTTTCGACGAGCACCAGGACGAAAACGGCAAGCTGGAATGGCTGATCCGCAAGGATGGCTGCATGCACTGCGCCGACCCTGGCTGCCTGAAGGCTTGCCCGCAACCGGGTGCGATCATTCAGTACGCCAACGGTATCGTCGATTTCCAGTCCGAGCACTGCATCGGCTGCGGCTACTGCGTGGCCGGCTGCCCGTTCGATGTGCCGCGCATCAGCAAGAAGGACAACAAGGCCTACAAGTGCACGCTGTGCGTCGACCGGGTCACGGTCGGCCAGGAACCGGCCTGCGTTAAAACCTGCCCGACCGGCGCGATCAACTTCGGCAGCAAGGCCGACATGCTGGTGCAGGCCGAAGAGCGCGTGAGCGAACTGCAAGGCCGCGGCTTTGCCGGTGCCGGTATCTACGACCCGCAGGCCGTGGGTGGCACCCATGTGTTCTACGTGCTGCAACACGCCGACAAGCCGCAGCTGTACCACAAGCTCAACCCGGACCCGCGCATCAGCAGCGCCATCGAGGGCTGGAAAGGCTGGCTGAAGCCGGTGGCCGCCGCAGCGTTCTTCGCCACCCTGGCGGGCACGGTGTTCCACTACATCGGTGTTGGCCCCAACGAAGTCGAGGAAGACGAAAAGGAGACCCAGGTATGAACAAGGACCGACTGATTCTGCGCACGCGCTTCATCGACCGGGCCAGCCACTGGTTCGTGGTCATCTGTTTCTTCCTGGTGGCGATGTCGGGGCTGTCGTGGTTCTTCCCGTCGCTGAACTGGCTCAACGGGGTGTTCGGCACGCCACAGCTGGCGCGTATCCTTCACCCGTTTTTCGGGGTGGTGGTGTACGTGGTGCTGATGTTCCTGTTCGTGCGCTTTGTCAGGTACAACCTGCCCGAACGTGAAGACGCCATCTGGTTTCGCAACGTCAACAAGGTGCTGGCGGGCGATCACAGTCAGCCGCTGCGCATTGGCAAGTACAACGCCGGCCAGAAGATCCTGTTCTGGGGGATCATGGGCCTGATCACCTTGCTGATGGGCAGTGGCGTGATCATCTGGCGGCCGTGGTTTGCCGATTACTTCAGCATCCCGCTGATCCGCATTGCCCTGTTTACCCATGCCCTGGCCGGCATCTCGCTGATCTTGCTGATCATCGGCCACGCTTACCTGGCGTTCTGGGTCAAGGGCTCGATTCGCGGCATGATCACAGGCTACGTCTCGCGTACCTGGGCCAAGTCGCACCATGACCGCTGGTACCAGCAGATCAGCAACAAGAGTGAGAAGAAATGAGCAGCAGCATCAAACTGACGGCGGTCGAGCAGCCCAGCGGTGGCGTGGGCGCTATCAGCGCCTTGTTGCTGCCGCAATTGGGTCAGCACTTTGCCAAGCGCGCAGCGCGTTTGCGCCAGCTGGCCGAGGGGCATGAGCAGGCTGATTACCTGGGCTTCGCCGCCACCGTTGCACAGGCCCAGCAGCGGCTGCTGGAGCGTTTTCCGGTGCCTGCGCCCGAGCTTGAGGCCCTTGCCCAGCGGATGGGCGACGCTGCGCCGTTAGCGGTGCAGCAGTTGCCGCGTTCGCGTTACTGGCAGCAAGCGCTCGAAGCGTTGATCGAAGAGCTGCGCGCTGAGGCCAGCGGCCCGGTACGCGCCGCGCTGGATGCGCTTGCCGCATTGAGCCACGAACAGCGCGAAGCCTGCGCCGAGCACCTGCTGCAGGGCCGCTATGGCGAAGTGGACAGCGGCCAGGCGCTGTTCCTGTGGGCCGCCCTGGGGCTGTACTTCGTGCAACTTGCGGCGGCACTGCCTGCCCATGCCCACGCGGCAGTGGGGGAGCACCGCCAGTTCTGCCCGGTATGCGCCAGCGCGCCGGTGGCCAGCGTCATCCTCACGGGCAAGCGTGCCGGGCTGCGCTATTTGCATTGCGGGCTGTGCGAGAGCCGCTGGCACATGGTGCGGGTCAAGTGCAGCAATTGCGAACACACCGGCAAACTGGACTATTGGTCGCTGGAGCGTCAGGACAGTGCGGTCAAGGCAGAAAGCTGCGGCGACTGCGAAAGCTACCTCAAGGCGTTCTATTACGAGCACGACCCGGCGCTGGAACCTGTCGCCGATGACCTGGCCACGCTGCGGCTGGATGCCGAGCTTGAAGGGCAAGGCTTTGCCCGTAGCAGCATCAACCCATTTCTGTTTCCGGGTTGATGCGGCGTAACACTGCGGCATACTGACGCCTTCCCCAACCCAGGAAGGTAAGGCTCATGCTGGCATCGTTGTTCGCCGTTCTGGCACCCGTGTTCATCGTTGCCGGCATTGGTTTCGCCTGGGCTCGCAAAGGCTTGGACTACCCCACCGAGTTCATCGCCAGGATCGTGATGACGGTCGGCACGCCCTCGCTGGTGCTGTCGACCTTGAGCCGCACCGAACTGGACCCGACGGCGTTCACCAGCATGGCCGTGGCCTGCCTGTTGTGCACGCTGGGCATGGCCCTGGCAGGGCTGCTGGTGTGCCGCGTCTCGGGGCAACACTGGCGGGTGCTGTTGCCGGCGTTCATGTTCCCCAATACCGGCAACATGGGCCTGCCGATCAGCCTGTACGCCTTCGGCGAGCATGGCCTGGCCCTGGCGGTGGCGTTTTTCCTGACCCTGTCGATCGTGCAGTTCACCATCGGCATGGCCATCTCGGGCACGGCGGCGTCACTCAAGGCGCTGGCCCGCAACCCCATCGTGATCAGCCTGGCGGGGGCGATGCCGATCATCTTTCTCGATTTCGAACTGCCGCATTGGTTGGCCAACACGGCAGACCTGCTTGGCGGCATGACCATACCGCTGATGCTGCTGACCCTGGGGGTATCGTTGGCCAGCATCCGCTTGCAGCATGTCGGCAGCGGCATCCTGTTGGGTGGGCTGCGTATCGTGCTGGGCGCGGCAGTGGGTTGGGCCGTGGGCGCGGGGCTGGGCATGGAACCGCTGGAGCGGGCGGTGCTGATGCTGCAATCCGCGATGCCGGTGGCGGTGTTCAACTACCTGATGGCGGTACGGGCCAATCGCTCGCCCGAGCAGGTGGCGAACCTGGTGATGTGTTCGACTGTGCTGTCGTTTGCCTGGTTGCCGGTTGTGCTGGCTGCATGGATGTAGCGCGTAGTGTTGTGGGGGGCAGTTGTGTTGTTCGAGTTTTTTTGGGTGGGGCTGGAGATTGTAGGGAGGGGCATCAGGTGCCTGGCTTGGTTTCTTCAGGGGGGCGGATATCGAGCGCCGCCCGCGCGGCGCATCGCGACGCAAGGCCGCTCCTACATTCGTTTCGGGCCAGTGAGGCCAGTGGCATTTGCGCGCGACCGCCTTGTTTGTACGACGCGATATTGAGGGGGCACCAAGGGGCCGCGCGCCAATGCCACAGGAATAATTGGCCCGAAACAAATGTAGGAGCGGCCTTGCGTCGCGATGCGCCGCGCGGGCGGCGCTCGATATCAGCACCACCGCCAAGCCAAAGCCAGGCAAACCCCACGGCCTAGAGCGGCAAGACGGCACCTCGGCAGGTACCTACCGCCCGTCACGGGTGTCGATGCTCACCACCACCGACATACCTGGCCGTAACCGTTTTGCCTGGGGCTGGTCGGCATCCACGGTGATGCGCACCGGGATCCGCTGGGCAATCTTGACGAAGTTGCCGGTAGCGTTGTCCGCCTGCAGCAGCGCGAACTCGGAGCCGGTGGCCGGCGAAATCTGCTGCACATGGCCGTACAGCTTCAGGTGGTTCAAGGCATCCACGGTGAAACTCACCGGCTGGCCGATACGCACTGCGGCCATCTGGGTTTCCTTCAGGTTGGCGATCACCCACAGGGTGTCGGGCACCAGCGCCATCAATTGCGCACCCGAGTTCACGTAGGCCCCCAGGCGCGTGCCAATCTGCCCCAGCTGGCCGTCGCGCGGGGCGGTCACACGGGTGTTGTCGAGGTCGATGCGGGCCAGCTCCACGGCGGCCTTGGCATTTTCCACCGCGGCTTGCAGCGCAGCCCGGTTGACCACCACGGTTTCCCGGTCCTGGCGGGCGATTTCCAGTGCAGCCTTGGCCTGGGCCAGGCTGGCGACGGCAGCCGCCTGGCTGGCACGGGCCAGGTCCAGCTCGCGGCGCGACACCGAGCCGTCGCTGACCAGTGCCTGGTTACGGCCGAGGTCGGCCTTGGCCTTGGTCGCCTGGGCTGCCGCATCACCGATGGCAGCCTGACGCTGGGCGATGGTGGCCTCGGCACTGTTGCGTTGCTGCAGGTTATTGGCCAGTGCCGCCTGTTGCTGTTGCAATTGGGCGATGGCCTGGGCCAGGTGTTGCTTGTAGATGCGGTCGTCCAGTTGCACCAGCAGGTCGCCCGCCTTGACGAACTGGAAGTCATGCACCGGTACATCGACGATGTAGCCACTGAGTTGCGGGCCGATGATGGTCACCTGGCCGCGCACCAGGGCATTTTCGGTACTCTCGATGGCGCTGCCGAACGGCGGCAGGCGCCAGGCATAGAGCACCAACAGGATGCCAGCCAGGGCTACGCAGGCAAAACTGACCGTCGACAGGATGCGCACCCGGCGCGAGCGTACCGGGCTGGTCGGTTCACTGGGGGGCGGCGTGCCTTCCGGGGTCTCGGCGAGGGCGGTGGTGGTGGTCGTGCGGGTTTCGTCGGTCATCGGGTAGGCGCGCTACGGCTAGAGTCGGAGGAGGTGGCCTTGGCGGCCGTGTACCAGAGCCAGGTGCTGCGGATGCAGATCCAGACCATGGTCAGGATAGCGATGCTGCCGATCAGCATGAAGACATCGTTGTAGGCCATCACGTTGGCCTCCCGGGTGGCCGCACTGGCTAGCACGCGCAGGCCGGCTTCGCTGCGCAGCGCCGGGTCGGCGAGGATCCCGGCATAACCGCCGCCACCGCTTTGCACGCGGGCGTTGACCAGCGGCTCAAGGTAACTGAGCCGGTCCATCAGGTGGCTGGAGTGAAATTTTTCCCGCCAGGTCTGGAAGGTGCCGAGCAGCGCTGCGCCAATCAGGCCGCCGAGGTTGTTGCAGATGCCGAACAGCACCGAAAAACTCACCAGGTTGCGCGGGTTGGCCCGCACATGGCTGATGCCCAGGGCCATCGACGGGCCCAGGAAGAAGGTGCTGCCGAAGGCCAGCAGGAACTGGCTAAGGTACATCTGCGCCGGGCGCGTGAGGTTGCTTGAGCTGCTGTCCATGAAGGCCCCGACGGCCATTGCCAGCAGCGAAACCAGCAGCGGGATGACCAGGTGCTTGGGGTCGATGGTCAGGGCGCTGGTGGCAAGGCCGGCCACCGCGCCGAACAGCATGATCGCGTACAGCGTGCGCATCTGCTCGCTGCCCATGTTCAGCGCCTGCAGAAACCCCACCGCACCAGTGGACTGCTCCGAGGTCACCATGCGAATCAGGATCACGCACAGGGCCAGGCGGATGATCGTGCCGCTGCCCAGCCAGCGCGTCATCAGCAAGGGGTTCTGGCGATTGTGTTCGATGGCCAGGCCGCTGAATATCAGGCCGATCGACGACGCCAGCGCCACACCGATCCAAGGCGCCTCCAGCCACCAGTCGATGCGCCCCAGCGACAGTGCGGCGCAAAGCAGGGCGGTGCCGCTGGCCATCAGGGTGAAGGTCAGAAAATCGAGCGGCTCGAAGGTCTTGAAGCGGTCGCCAGGCGGCAACTTGAGCATCAGCACGCAACCCAGTGCGGCCAGTGCCAGGCCCAACTCGAACAGGTACAACCCGCGCCATTCAGCGATCTGCAACAAGTCTTCGGAGAAGATCCGCGCCAGCGGCAAGGCCAGCTGCGAGGCGCCAAGGCCCAGGACCATAGCCTTGAGCCGCCACTGCGCAGGGAACGCCTGGATCATGTAGTACAGGCCCAGCGAACTGAGCGCGGCGCCGACCATGCCGTGGGCGGCGCGCACGGCGATTGCCGAGTTCAGGTCATTGACGAACAGGTGGGCAAAGGTGACCAGTACATAGAGCACCAGGAACACTTCGGTGAAGGCGCGCAAGCCGAACTGCTGGCGAAACTTGACCAGCAGCAGGTTCATCGACACGTTGGTCATCACATAGGCGGCCGGCAGCCAGGCCATTTCGGCGGTGGTCGCCCCAAGGGCACCCTGCAGGAACACCAGGTTGGCCGTTACCAGCGCGCTGCCCAGGCCACCGGTGATCGCCACCAGCAGCCCCACCACCCCATAGGCCAGGCGTTTTCCGGGCGTGTGCAGGGGAGTAGAGGGCGACCCAGGCAGGCTGGGTTTTTCGTGAGGGAGCCACTGGCGTGGGGCGTATTTGTTCATAGGCAGACTGTACGTGACGGGCATGGGCATTAAAACTGTCTGCGCTCACGTTTGCCGCGCCTACAACGCGTTGGCCAGGAAGCTGGCGGTGCGGCTGTCTTTGCACTGGGCAACCGTTTGTGGCGTCCCACTGACCACCACCTTGCCGCCGGCATCCCCAGCCCCCGGCCCGATGTCGATCACCCAGTCGGTTTGCGCCACCACGCGCATGTCATGCTCGACCACCACCACGCTATGCCCGGCATCGACCAGGCGATTGAGTTGTACCAGCAGGCGGTCGATGTCCTGCGGATGCAGCCCGTTGGTGGGCTCGTCCAGCACGTACAGCGTCGCCCCGCGCGCGGTGCGCTGCAGCTCGGTGGCCAGCTTGATGCGTTGCGCCTCGCCGCCGGACAGCTCGGTGGCCGGCTGGCCCAGGCGCAGGTAACCCAGGCCGATATCCTGCAGGACCTGCAGGCAGCGTCGTACCGGCGGTTGTTCGGCGAACACCGCAAGGGCCTGGTCAACGGTCAGTTGCAGCACCTGGGCGATGTTCATGCCCTGCCAGGTCACTGCCAGGGTATCGGGGTTGTAGCGGGCGCCATGGCAGGTGGGGCAGGGTGCATACACGCTGGGCATGAACAGCAGCTCGACGCTGACGAACCCTTCACCCTCGCAGTTCTCGCAACGGCCCTTGGCAACGTTGAACGAAAACCGCCCGGCATCGAAGCCGTTCGCCTTGGCCTGCTCGGTGCTGGCGAACAGCTTGCGCACGTAGTCGAACAGGCCGGTGTAGGTGGCAAGGTTGGAGCGCGGCGTGCGGCCGATGGGCTTCTGGTCGACCTGCACCAGCCGCTTGATGTTGTCCAGGCCCGCACTGACACGGCCTGCGCTGGTCTGCTCGGGCTCGTCCTCCAGGCTCTGCTCCTCGGGCTCGGCACGCTGTTCGGCATGGCCCAGGTGGGCACCGACCAGTTCCAGCAGCGCCTGGCTGACCAGGCTCGACTTGCCCGAGCCGGAAATACCGGTCACCGAGGTGAAGCACCCCAAAGGGAACCGGGTGCTGAGGTTGTTGAGGTTGTTGCGCGTGATGCCCTCCAGCTGCAGCCAGGCCTGCGCCTTTCGTGGCGCCCTAGCGGCTGGCTGCTGCGGGGCAAAGAGATAGGCGCGGGTGCGCGATACCTCGACCTCGGCCAGGCCTGCGGGCGGGCCGCTGTACAGTACCTGCCCGCCATGCTCGCCGGCTGCCGGGCCGACGTCCACCAGCCAGTCGGCGCGGCGCATGGTATCCAGGTCGTGCTCAACCACGTATACCGAATTGCCCGCCCGCTTGAGCCGTTGCAGGGCGTCGAACAGCGCTTCGCTGTCGGCCGGGTGCAGGCCGGCCGACGGTTCGTCGAGCACGTAGATGACGCCGAACAGTTGCGAGTTGAGCTGGGTGGCCAGGCGCAGGCGTTGCAGTTCGCCCGAGGACAGTGTCGGCGTGCTGCGTTCCAGGGCCAGGTAGCCGAGGCCCAGGTCAATCAGCGGCGCGATTCGTTCCAGCAGTTCGTGGGCGATGCGCTGGGCGGCCAGGCGCTTTTCCAGGGTCAGGGTGTCTTCATGCTGTTGCAGATAACCGGGGGCTGCCACCGAGCGGAACACCTCGGCTAGCGTCTGCAAAGGCAGGCGTGACAGCTCGCCGATGTCGCGGCCGGCGAAGGTCACGGCCAGCGCTGCGCGCTTGAGCCGTTTGCCCTGGCACAGCGGGCAGGGGCTTGGGCGCATGAATTGGGAGACGCGCTTGCGCATCTGCGCGCTCTGCGAATGCATGAACGTGTGCATCACGTAGCGCCGGGCGCCGCTGAAGGTGCCTTGGTAGCTGGGTTCGAGCTTGCGCTTGAGTGCGGCGCGGGTCTGCGCCGGGCTGAGCCCGGCGTAGACCGGCACGGTGGGGGTTTCTTCGGTGTAGAGGATCCAGTCGCGTTGCTCCTGGGGCAGGTCGCGCCAGGGGGTGTCAACGTCATAGCTCATGGTCACCAGGATATCGCGCAGGTTCTGGCCCTGCCAGGCCATCGGCCACGCGGCCACCGCCCGCTCACGAATGGTCAGCGACGGGTCGGGGACCATGGTTGCCTCGTTCACCTCGTAGACACGGCCCAGGCCGTGGCATTCGGGGCAGGCCCCTTGTGGGGTATTGGGCGAGAAGTCTTCGGCGTACAGCATGGCCTGCCCGGCCGGGTAGTGGCCGGCACGCGAGTAGAGCATGCGGATCGAGCTGGACAATGTGGTGACGCTGCCCACCGACGAACGCGCGCTTGGCGTGCCGCGTTGCTGCTGCAGGGCCACCGCAGGGGGCAGGCCTTCGATGGCGTCCACGTCGGGTACGCCAACCTGGTCGATCAGGCGCCGGGCATAGGGCGCGACCGATTCGAAGTAGCGGCGCTGCGCTTCGGCATACAGGGTGGAGAAGGCCAGTGAAGACTTGCCAGAGCCGGATACACCGGTGAATACCACCAGCGCGTCGCGGGGGATGTCGACGTCGATGTTCTTGAGGTTGTGCTCGCGAGCGCCACGGACACGGACGAAACCGGTAGGGGTTGGGTTGCGTGGTGGCATTGGGCGCTCCTTGGCTGGGGAAATGGGGCACGGTAGCAGTAATTTCAGGGTCTGTGCGGGGATTGGGGTGGGGCTGGCAGGTGTAGGGGTTGGGAGGTTTAGCGCCTGCGAGATCGAGCGCCGCCCGCGCGGCGCTTCGCGGCGCAAGGCCGCTCCCACATTTTGGACTGCCCCCAAGAAGTTGGACAAAAAATCCAACCCTTGGGGGGACCGATGGGCAAATACACAGAGCAGTTCAAACTCACAGCCATCTCAGCCTACCTAGATGGTAGCG
>NZ_JABWRV010000038.1:0-36261 GCF_014269105.1 Pseudomonas sp. SWRI77
GGTTCGCTGGGGGCGGGGAGCAGGAGGGTGGATTCTTCGCTCATGGAAGTCCTTGCGGGTAGTCGAATGTCCACCTGGCATTTTAAGGGTGAGCGATGGGTGGCTTTTTGATGTTGGTCAAGCTGAGTGAAGGCGGCAGCGTTCGTATAAACAGCTTGAAACAAGTGTAAATTGATGTAGTGTTAACTGTGGTTTACATTTTCGCCATTCACACACTAATTCAAACCGATAGGTACAGAAGGTGGTTCTCTGCCCTGCGTGATGATCGAGCGCAAGCTCGTATCAATATTCGATTGCGTCGAATCGAGCTGGGAGTATTGGGTGATTGTAAGCCGGTAGGTGAGGGAGTATCCGAGCTTCGGATTGACTACGGTCCAGGTTATCGGGTGTATTTCGTTCAGCGGGGCTATGAGGTAATCATTCTCTTGGCGGGAGGTGACAAGGCTAGCCAGGCCGCGGACATCAAGTCAGCACTCAAGCTGGCACGCAATCTTTAGGAGGTTGCCATGACAGACATCAAACTAAGCAAGTGGGACGTCGTAGACCACTTGAAATCCGAGAAGGACATGGTCTTGTACCTCGAGGCATGTCTTGAGGAAAATGACCCTGCGTTGCTGGCCGCAGCGCTGGGTGACATAGCGCGAGCGCGAGGCATGGCTCAGCTAGCGCGCGACACTGGCCTGACCCGTGAAGGGTTGTACAAAGCACTGTCTGCAGAGGGTAACCCCAGCTTGGCCACTATCATGAAAGTCATGGCGGCTCTTGGGGTGCGGTTACATGCTGAGGTTGTGCCTGCCCAGGTCTCAGGGTAGGCACCAGAGGATCGGTAATACAGGGCGCTGCACCAGCCCCCGATCCTGATAGGCACAAAAATCGCAGACAACAAAAAACCCGCACTTGGCGGGTTTCTTGTTGTCGCTTCGGGTAACTTTGCAACCACCAGAAGCTGAAGGTGGTGCCCAGAGACGGAGTCGAACCGCCGACACGAGGATTTTCAATCCTCTGCTCTACCGACTGAGCTATCTGGGCGACGAGGTGAATTAAATAGATTTCCAGACCGTCCGTCAACGACTTTTTGAAAAAATTTTAAATTAATTCCGTCGCTTACGTTTTCTGGGGTCATTCGGCCGGCGGAACGTAGCCTTCCGCCTGGGCATAATCTTCGCCGGCGAAAAACTTGTCCATTTCGGCCTGGAGGAACTTGCGGTCCTCGCCATTCATCATGTTCAGGCGCTTTTCGTTGATCAGCATGGTCTGGTGCTTCTGCCAGTCGGCCCAGGCCTTCTGCGAGATGTGATCGAAGATGTCCTGGCCCTTGGCGCCGGGGTAGGGCGGGCGCTCCAGGCCTGGGAGTTCTTCTTTGTACTTGCGGCACATCACGGTGCGGGTCATCGGGCGTCTCCTGCAATCAGTTCGTCGGCCGCGCGTTTGAGCAATTTCTTGACCGGGGCGGCGAGGCCCAGGCGCGGCGGGGTGGCGAGGTTATACCAGAGCCAGTCGGGCTCGGCCACGTGCTGGCCGACCGGGTCGACCCTTACCAGCCAAGGTTCGATCGCCAGCTGGAAATGGCTGAAGGTGTGGGTCAGGCCATCCAGGGCTTGGCTGCCAGCCAGGCGCAGGCCGTGCTGGTAGGCGAGGTCGTCGAGCTGCTCGATGTTCTCAAGCTCCGGCAGGCTCCACAAACCGCCCCACAGGCCGCTGGAAGGGCGACGGTAAAGCAGGATCGCGCCTTCGTGGTTGGCCAGCAGTGGCATCAGCGTCCGGCGTTGCGGCAGCGCCTTGCGTGGCTTGGGCTCTGGGTAGCGGGTTTCTTCGCCGTGCAGGTGCGCTTCGCAGCCACGCTGCAGCGGGCAGATCAGGCAGCTGGGCTTGCTGCGGGTACACAGCGTGGCGCCCATGTCCATCATCGCCTGGGTGTAGTGGTTGGCGCGTGTCAGCGGGGTGAAGCGCTCGGCGCTGGCCCACAGCTGGTTGGCCACCTTGGGCTCGCCAGGGTAGCCGGCCTGGGCGGTGTAGCGGGCCAACACGCGCTTGACGTTGCCGTCCAGGATCGGCGCGCGAATGCCCATGCTGATGCTGGCGATGGCACCGGCGGTGGAGCGGCCGATGCCCGGCAGTTCGGTCAGTTGCTCGACGCTGCGCGGAAACTCGCCGCCATGCTGCTCGACGACGATCTTCGCGGCTTTTTGCAGGTTGCGGGCGCGGGTGTAATAGCCCAGGCCCGTCCATAGGTGCAGCACCTCGTCCTCCGGCGCCTCGGCCAGCGCCTGCACGGTGGGCAGGGCCTGCATGAAGCGGTCGAAGTAGTTGAGTACGGTGCTGACCTGGGTCTGCTGCAGCATGATTTCCGACACCCACACCCGGTATGGGGTGATGCCCTGTTGCCAGGGCAGGTCGTGTCGGCCGTGCTCGTCATACCAGTCCAGCACGGCGCTGGAGAACTGCTCGGGGCTCATCGCTTGAACAGCCCCTTGAGCGCGTCTTTCACTTCCGGGCTCACTTTGTCTCCGAGTTTCTCTTCGAGTTTTTCATCGATCTTGTCTTTCAGGCGGTTGCCGGCCAGTTTCGCGGCGACCTTGCCCAGGCCGTCCTGGTCCAGGCGGCAGGCCTTGGCGCCAAGCTCCAGTGGGCCGCGGCAGCGCAGCGGCACTTCAACACCGACATAGCGCTGGTTGACCTGGCAGGCCGGGTCCGGCATGGCACGCTGGTCGCCCTCGACGATCACGCCAACGTTGTAGTCCATGCCCAGTACGCGCAGGTCGACGTCGCCGTGGCCGTTGACGGTCAGGCCCGGGATGCGTGCCTTGAGGTCTGGGTTGCTGGCTACGCCATTGCGCACCACCAGGCTGCCGCGCAGTTCCTGGAAGGGCGTGTCCTTGCCGCGCGGCTCGCCGCTGAGCGCTTTGCGGTTGAGCGTGGCGATGGCCTGGCACAGTTGCTGTTCCAGGTTGGCATTGACCAGCACGCCGTCGTTGATGGTGAAGTTGGCGTTGCCATTGAGGGTATCGACCAGTGCCTTCTGGCTGTTGCCGGTGGCGGTCAGGTCGCTGGTCAGGGTCAGCAGGCCCTTGACCGGTGGCGTCTGCTCCTTGCCCTCGGTCTTGATAAAGTGCTCCACCGGTACCCGGTCGATCTTGGTACTGACGCCAAGCTGCGGCACGGCGGGGCGCACATCGACAGTGCCCTTGGCCTCGAAGGTGCCGTTGTACAGCTCGCCGCGCAGGGTCTGCAGGGTCACCAGGCCGCCTTGGCCGGTGGCCTTGAGCTGGGCGTCCTGAATGGGCAGTTTGTCCAGGGTCAGCGCGCCGAATGCCAGGTCGGCCTGCAGGTCGAGGGCGCGCAGGCGGTCTACCGGCAGCAGCTTGTCGTCACTCCAGGCGACCTGGGTCGGGGCGTTGGGCAGCGGTGAGCTGCCGGCACCGGCCACGGCGCTCGCTTCCTGTTGCTTGACCTCGGCCTGGCGGGCGGCGGTAGCGCCCTTGGCTTCTTCGCTCTTGGCCGGCAGGTAGCGGTCGGCGTCGAAGGTATCGGCCTTGAGTTGCAGGCGCAGGGCTTGCTTGGCGAAGTCTTCGACGGCTACGCGGCCGGTGAAGGTGCTGTCGTCCAGCTTCACCGCCAGGTCGGCCAGGGCCAGGCTGTTTGGTGTGCCCTGCAGGCGGGTGACCAGTTCCAGCTTGGTGAAGGCAGCCGGGTCGTTGGTGGCGGGCAGCGGGTGGCCGACGCCGTCGAGGAAGCTGCGCAGGTCGAACTGGGCGATGGACAGGCCGCCGCTCAGTTGCGGTGCCTTGTCCAGCTCGCGCAGGTTCAGCTCGCCCAGCGCACGCAGCTGGTTGGCCGAGATTTTCAGGCCGTTCCACGAGGCCACATTGGCCGCCAGGTCGACCAGCAACTGGCCCTGGGCGGCGAAGGTCACGGTCTTGCCGGCCAGCGGTTCGCCCGAGGTTTCGCCCGACAAGCGCATGTCTTCGAAGTTGTAGCGCTTGAGCTTGCGATCAAAACGCAGCTCGCCGGCAAGCTCGGTGCGTGCCTTGATGTTCGGCTGGCTGGCACTCAGGAATGCACTGGCCTTGAGCGCAATGTTCGCCCCTTCGTGGACCGGGCCGGTGCTCAGCTGGATACTTTCGGCGCTGTAGCTTTGCCCACTCTTGGCATCGGTGTACTGCACGCGGGCGTTGTTCACGGTCAGGCTGTCGATGTCGAGTTTGACCGCACGCTCGCTGCCGCTTTCGGCTTGTGCCGGTGCCTGCTCGGTCGACGGCTGGGCCGGTGTGGTGGCCGGCGCGTCGTGCTGAGCCGGCAATGGCTTGCCGATGTCTTCCCAGTTGCCGTGGCCGTGTTCGTCACGGGCCAGGGTCAGGTTCAGGCCTTCGACGCGCACATCGCTCATCTGCACCTCGCGGCGCAGCAGCGGCAGCACACGCACCGACAAACCGAGCATCTGCAGGTCGGCAAACGGCTCCTTGGGCTTGTTCAAGGTAGCGATGCTTGCTTCGTGCAGCTCCAGGCCCAGCCACGGGAACAGGCTCCAGCCGATATCACCGTTGAGGGTCAGCTCGACATGAGCCTTGTCGCGCGCCAGCTGGCGAATCTCGTCTTTATAGTCGTTGGGATCGAAGAGGTGGGTCAGGGCGAAGCCCAGCGCCACGATGATCAGCAGCAACCCGAGAAGCCCCAGTCCCAGGATTTTGCCGAACGCTTTCATGGGCGAGTCCTTGTAGTCCAGTTTGAAATTCAGCGGCAGAGTATAGCGCCGCAGTGCTTATATCTGCGTATCCGACAAGAGATACAGGGCATTTACCTACGAATGGCTCAGATTGTGCGGCTTTCGTCAG
Organism: Pseudomonas sp. SWRI77; assembly: GCF_014269105.1. Lineage (NCBI taxonomy): Bacteria > Pseudomonadati > Pseudomonadota > Gammaproteobacteria > Pseudomonadales > Pseudomonadaceae > Pseudomonas > Pseudomonas sp. SWRI77. Next base: position 4,833 of record NZ_JABWRV010000038.1, read on the forward strand.
CCGGCCTCTTCGCGGAGGCAGCCCGCTCCCACAGGATTGGGCGAGCCCGTTCGTACCGTTTCAGCTGCTGAAAAATCCACGATATCAGATTGCTTTCATGCCACCTGATGCTGGTAACCTTGCGCCGTTTTTTGTGTGCCCGCGACCCATTGTCGCGGTTCGCTTGCCCAGTCCAGGCCCAATAACAAAGGATCAAACCCATGAGCAGTACCGTCACGGCGGGCACCTTGGCCGGCGCGCCGAGCTTCCTGTCTAAGGAGCGCATCATCGCCCGCCCGGGCTTCAACCGCTGGCTGGTGCCACCGGCGGCCCTGGCTATCCACTTGTGTATCGGCATGGCCTACGGCTTCTCGGTGTTCTGGTTGCCGCTGTCGCAAGCCATCGGCATCACCGCCCCGGTCGCCTGCTCGGCCGACATGGGCTTCATCGCCCGCCTGTTCAGTGCCGAGTGTGACTGGCCGATTTCGATGCTGAGCTGGATCTACACGCTGTTCTTCGTGTTCCTCGGTTGCTCGGCGGCGGTGCTGGGTGGCTGGCTGGAACACGCCGGGCCGCGCAAGGCCGGGCTGGTATCGGCTGTGTGCTGGTGCGGCGGCATGCTGATTTCGGCGATTGGCGTGAAGACCCATCAGCTGTGGCTGATGTGGCTGGGCTCAGGCGTGATTGGTGGTATCGGCCTGGGCCTGGGTTACATCTCGCCGGTCTCGACCCTGATCAAGTGGTTCCCGGACAAACGCGGCATGGCCACCGGTATGGCGATCATGGGCTTCGGCGGCGGCGCGATGGTAGGTGCACCGCTGGCGACCGCGCTGATGGGCCACTTCGGCAGCACGCAGGATGTTGGCGTATGGCAGAGCTTCGTGGTCATGGCGGCGATCTACTTCGTGTTCATGTCGGCGGGCGCGCTGGGTTACCGCGTGCCACCGACCGGCTGGAAGCCCGAGGGCTGGACGGCGCCGGCGAAGAAGGCCGGCAATGGCATGGTCACCGACCGCCATGTGCACGTCAGCGTTGCCTGGAAAACCCCGCAGTTCGCACTGGTGTGGTTGGTGCTGTGCCTGAACGTCTCGGCGGGCATCGGTATTCTCGGCATGGCGTCGCCGCTGTTGCAGGAAGTGTTCGCCGGCAAGTTGCTGGGCAACGAACTGCGTTTCAGCGAGTTGAATGCCGCGCAGTTGGCGCAGATTGCAGCGATCGCCGCGGGCTTCACCGGCTTGCTGAGCCTGTTCAACATCGGCGGGCGCTTCTTCTGGGCATCGTTCTCTGACTACATCGGGCGCAAAAACACCTACTTCGCCTTCTTCGCCCTGGGCGTTGGCCTCTACAGCCTGGTGCCGAACATGGGCCACCTGGGCAACGTGGCGCTGTTCGTGGCGGCATTCTGCATCATCCTGTCGATGTACGGCGGTGGCTTTGCCACGGTGCCGGCGTACCTGGCCGACCTGTTCGGCACACAGATGGTCGGTGCGATTCATGGGCGTCTGCTGACCGCCTGGGCGGCGGCGGGCGTGCTTGGGCCGGTGCTGATCACCTACCTGCGTGAGTCTCAGCTGGCGGCGGGCGTGGAACGGGCGGCGGCTTACGACATGACCCTTTACATCCTCTCTGGGCTGCTGGTGCTGGGGTTCATCTGCAACATGCTGATTCGGCCGGTGGCAGACAAGTACTTCATGAGCGACGCGCAACTGGCTGCCGAACGTGCGTTGAGCCATGACAAGGGCGCTGATGGTGCGCGGTCGCTGGAGTGGCATGCGGCGCCTGGGAGCTTGCCGTGGGTACTGCTGGCTTGGGCGGCGGTGGTAGTGCCGTTGGCGTGGGGCGTGTGGATTACCCTGCAGAAGACGGCTGTGCTGTTCCATTGAGGGTGGGCCTGGGGCTGCAACGCAGCCCCAGGATCCCTGCTTGTATAGACCTGTAACAGCATCCAGCCCCCGCAATTGCTTGCCCTGCCATATGTCATCCGCGTTTCAAGCTGGCGCGTTCTGGGCCTATAATGGACCCCTTTTCGCCCAATGATTTTGCGGAGCTGGTGATGGTCGAACGTAAGGCTTCCGTCGAGCGCAATACCCTGGAAACCCAGGTAAAGGCCTCGATCAACCTAGATGGCAGCGGCAAGGCCCGATTTGATATCGGTGTGCCTTTCCTTGAACACATGCTCGACCAGATCGCCCGGCATGGGCTGATCGATCTGGACATCGAGTGCAAGGGTGACCTGCACATCGACGATCACCATACCGTCGAAGACGTCGGTATCACCCTGGGCCAGGCATTTGCCCAGGCCATCGGTGACAAGAAAGGCATCCGCCGCTACGGCCACGCCTATGTCCCGCTGGATGAAGCGCTGTCGCGCGTGGTCATCGATTTTTCCGGCCGCCCAGGCCTGCAGATGCATGTGCCGTACACCCGCGCCAGCGTCGGCGGCTTCGATGTCGACCTGTTCCAGGAGTTCTTCCAGGGCTTCGTCAACCACGCCTTGGTGAGCCTGCACATCGACAACCTGCGTGGCCACAACACCCACCACCAGATCGAGACCGTGTTCAAGGCCTTCGGTCGCGCCCTGCGCATGGCCGTGGAGCTGGACGAGCGCATGGCCGGGCAGATGCCTTCCACCAAGGGATGCCTGTAAATGCAAACGGTAGCCGTAATCGACTATGGCATGGGCAACCTGCACTCGGTGGCCAAGGCACTCGAGCACGTCGGTGCTGGCAAAGTCCTGGTTACCAGCGACGCTGCGGTGATCCGCGAGGCCGACCGTGTGGTGTTCCCTGGCGTGGGTGCGATACGCGACTGCATGGCCGAAATCCGCCGCCTGGGCTTTGACAGCCTGGTGCGCGAGGTCAGCCAGGACCGCCCGTTCCTGGGCATCTGTGTCGGCATGCAAGCGCTGCTCGAACACAGCGAAGAAAACAACGGCGTCGACTGCATCGGCCTGTTCCCCGGCCAGGTGCGTTTCTTCGGCAAGGGCCTGCAAGAAGATGGCGAGCACCTGAAGGTGCCGCACATGGGCTGGAACGAAGTCAGCCAGACCATCCATCACCCGTTGTGGCACGACATCCCTGACCGCGCGCGCTTCTACTTCGTGCACAGCTACTACATCGATGCCGGCAAGCCGGCCCAGGTGGTCGGTCGCGGCCACTATGGCGTCGACTTCGCCGCCGCGCTGGCCGACGGTTCGCGCTTTGCCGTGCAGTTCCACCCGGAGAAGAGCCATACCCATGGCCTGCAGTTGCTGCAGAACTTCGTCGCCTGGGACGGGCGCTGGTAAATGAGCAGAGCGAAGACCAAGGCCCCGGTCATCACCCTGGCCGCCGAGCAGGAGCGCGAGGCGCTCGACACCCTCAAGCGCTTTCTCGAAGACCGTTTCGAGTTGCAGCTGGGCTCGTTCGAAGTGGCCGAGGTCCTCGACCTGTTCAGCAAAGAGATTGCACCCCATTACTACAACAGGGCGATTGCCGATGTTCAACTGCACCTCAAGGAGCGGTTCGAGAGCATCGAGAGCGACCTGTGGGCACTCGAGAAGCCCTGAAACCCAACAAATAGACAGGTTCCCAAGATGCTGATTATCCCCGCTATCGATCTGAAGGACGGTGCTTGCGTGCGCCTGCGCCAGGGCCGCATGGAAGACTCCACGGTATTTTCCGACGACCCGGTGAGCATGGCCGCCAAGTGGGTCGAGGGTGGCTGCCGCCGCCTGCACCTGGTCGACCTCAACGGCGCCTTCGAAGGCCAGCCGGTCAACGGCGAAGTGGTGACCGCCATCGCCAAACGTTACCCGACCCTGCCGATCCAGATCGGCGGCGGCATCCGCTCGCTGGAAACCATCGAGCACTACGTCAAGGCGGGTGTCAGCTACGTCATCATCGGCACCAAGGCGGTCAAGCAGCCAGCGTTCGTTGCCGAGGCCTGCAAGGCGTTCCCGGGCAAGGTCATCGTTGGCCTGGACGCCAAGGACGGCTTCGTTGCCACCGACGGCTGGGCTGAAGTCAGCACTGTTCAGGTCATCGACCTGGCCAAGCGCTTCGAGGCCGATGGTGTGTCGGCGATCGTCTATACCGACATCGCCAAGGACGGCATGATGCAGGGCTGCAACGTGCCCTTCACCAAAGCCCTGGCCGAAGCCACGCGCATTCCGGTGATCGCGTCCGGCGGCATCCACAACCTGGGCGATATCAAGGCCCTGCTGGACGCCAAGGCCCCAGGCATCATCGGCGCCATCACCGGCCGTGCCATCTACGAAGGCACCCTCGATGTCGCCGAGGCCCAGGCCTTCTGCGACAACTATTAAGCGCAGCGGCAAGCTGTAAGCTGTAAGCCGCAAGAGAAAGGCCAGACCGCGATAGGCTGTTCTCTTGCAGCTCGAAGCTCGAAGCTCGAAGCTGCCGTTCCAGGAGAAGTCATGGCTTTAGCTAAACGCATCATCCCTTGCCTGGACGTGGACAACGGCCGTGTGGTCAAGGGCGTCAAGTTCGAGAACATCCGTGATGCCGGCGACCCGGTGGAAATCGCCCGTCGCTACAACGAGCAGGGTGCCGACGAAATCACCTTCCTCGACATCACCGCCAGCGTCGATGGCCGCGATACCACGCTGCATACCGTCGAGCGCATGGCCAGCCAGGTGTTCATCCCGCTGACCGTGGGCGGTGGCGTGCGCACTGTGCAGGACATCCGTAACCTGCTCAACGCCGGTGCCGACAAGGTCTCGATCAACACCGCCGCAGTGTTCAACCCGGAGTTCGTGGGCGAGGCGGCAGACCGTTTCGGTTCGCAGTGCATCGTGGTCGCCATCGATGCCAAGAAGGTGTCCGCACCCGGTGAAGCACCGCGCTGGGAAATCTTCACCCACGGCGGGCGCAAGCCGACCGGGTTGGATGCCGTGGCGTGGGCGAAGAAGATGGAAGGCCTGGGTGCCGGCGAGATCCTGCTGACCAGCATGGACCAGGACGGCATGAAGAACGGCTTTGACCTGGGGGTTACCCGGGCCATCAGCGATGCGCTGGGGATTCCGGTGATTGCTTCGGGTGGGGTGGGTAACCTGCAGCACCTGGCTGACGGGATTGTGGAGGGGCATGCCAGTGCGGTGCTGGCGGCCAGTATCTTCCACTTTGGCGAGTACACGGTGCCGGAGGCCAAGGCCTACATGGCTTCGCGCGGGATCGTCGTTCGCTGATCCATTGATGGGGGCTGCTTTGCAGCCCATTCGCTGTGCAAGCCCGCTCCCACAGGTTCATGAGCAGCGCAGTCTGTAGGCGCGGCCTTGCGTCGCGAAAGGGCCGCACAGCGGCCCCAACAGCATCACCCGTGGTTCTTGCCCAACAACGCGTGATAAAGCTCGGTATCCCCAAGAATCCCCACCACCTTGTCGTTATCCTGCAGCACCAGCTTGTTGCCCGTCTGATAGCGAATCTGCAGCGCCTCACGCATGCCGATATCGGCGTGCACCACCGTAGGCCTGCGCTCCAGCAGTTCTACATTCTGCCCTGGCGCCCAATTCTGCATATCCAGGCCGTTCTGGCCTTGGCGTGCACGTTTGAGCAAGCCGCCTTCGCCAATGTCCAGCCATGAGTCGATACCCGGGTCCAGGCACACCGACCCATTGACCCGTTTGCAGTTGTCCAGGCTGCGCATCAGGCTGCGCCCGCACAGCACGTTGAGCGGGTTGGTGTGGGCAACGAAGGTGCGCACATAGTCGTCCGCGGGGTTGAGCACGATCTCCTCGGGCTTGCTGTACTGGATGATCCGGCCGTCCTTCATGATCGCGATACGGCTGCCCAGTTTCAGCGCTTCGTCCAGGTCGTGGCTGACGAACACGATGGTCTTGTTCAGCTTGCGTTGCAGCTCCAGCAGTTCGTCCTGCAGGCCCTGGCGGATCAGCGGGTCGAGCGCCGAGAACGGTTCGTCCATCAGCAGGATGTCGGCATCCATCGCCAGCGCCCGGGCCAGGCCCACACGCTGCTGCATGCCACCCGACAGCTCATCGGGCTTTTTGTTGCGCCATTGGGTCAGGCCCACCAGTTCGAGCTTCTCGTCAACCAGCTTGCGCCGCTCCTTCTCTGGGCGGCCCTGCATCTCCAGGCCAAAGCTGATGTTCTCGCGCACGGTCAGCCAGGGCATCAGGGCGAACTTCTGGAACACCATGGCGATGCGCTTGGTGCGCATCATCTTCAGCTCTGCCGGGGTGCAGTGGGCAATGTCGATGTGCTTGCCTTCATGCTCGACGAACAGCTTGCCGCGGCTGACGGTGTTCAGGCCGTTGATGCAGCGCAGCAGGCTCGACTTGCCCGAACCGGACAAGCCCATGAGCACGCAGATCTCGCCTTTCTCGATGTCCAGGTTGGCTTTTTCGACACCCACCACCAGGCCGGTCTGCTTGAGGATCTGCTCACGGGTCTTGCCCTGGTCGAGCAGCGAAAGCGCCTCGCGCGGTTTGTTGGAGAAGATGACGTCGACGTCTTCGAAACGAATGATGCTCATGCTTCACCCCTTACCGTGACTTCCGGTTGCTTGCAGATACGGTCGAGCATGATCGCCAGCAGCACGATCGCCAGGCCCGCTTCGAAGCCCAGGGAGATATCGGCGGTGTTCAGTGCGTTGACCACAGGTTTGCCCAGGCCATCGGCGCCCACCAGGGCCGCGATCACCACCATCGACAGCGACAGCATGATGCACTGGGTCACACCGGCGGCGATGCTCGGCATCGCGTGTGGCAGTTCGATGCGGGTCAGCAGCTGGCGGCGCGAGCAGCCAAAGGCCTTGCCGGCGTCGAGCAGCTCTTGTGGCACATCGCAGATGCCCAGGTAGGTGAGGCGAATCGGCGCGGCAATGGCGAACACCACCGTCGAGATCAGCCCTGGGACCACGCCCAGGCCGAACAGGGTCAGGGTCGGGATCAGGTAAACGAAGGTGGGCACCGTCTGCATCAGGTCGAGCACCGGGCGCATGGCGGTATAGAACATCGGTTTATGCGCGGCGAGGATGCCCAGCGGCACACCGAAGGCCACGCAGACCACCGTGGCAAATGTCACCTGCGCCAGGGTTTCCATGGTCTCCTGCCAGTAGCCCAGGTTGAGGATCAGCAGGAACGACAGGGCGACGAATGCGGTCAGCGCCCACTTGCGCTGGATGAGGTGCGCCAGGGCGGCGAACAGGGCGATGAGGACGAATGGGTTGAACCAGGTCAGGGCGCTGGTGACGCCATGAATCATGAACTCCAGGCCTTGCGCGATGGCATCGAAGTAATCGGCGCCATTCTGGGTCAGCCATTCGACGAACGACGCGATGTACTGGCCCAGGGGTATTTTCTGATCGATAAGCATGATAGCGAGCTTCCACCTGCAAAGATTGAAATCAGTCCGGGGCGGGCACGGTCCCGCCCCGAGGTAGCGCTATTGCGTGGTTCGTTATTGCGCGAGCTTGGCCTTGGCCGCCTCAAGGCCGGGTTTGCCATCAACGGTGGTCACGCCGGCCAGCCAGGTATCCAGCTTGCCGGGGTTGTCTTTGAGCCACTTCTTGGCGGCTGCTTCGGGTTTCATCTTGTCGTCCAGGACATAGCCCATCATGGTGCTTTCATCCTTGAGCTCGAACGACAGGTTCTTGAGCAGTTGGCCAACGTTGCTGCATTCCTGCACGTAGCCCTTGCGGGTGTTGGTCAATACGGTTGCCTTGCCGAAATCGGGGCCAAAGTAGTCGTCCCCGCCGGTCAGGTACTGCATCTTGAAGCGGGTGTTCATCGGGTGCGGTTCCCAGCCCAGGAACACCAACGGCTCGCCACGTTTCTGCGCCCGGTCAACCTGCGACAGCATGCCTGCTTCGCTGGATTGCACGATCTTGAAACCGGCGTCCTTCAGGCCGAAGGCGTTCTTGTCGATCATGCTCTGGATGGTGCGGTTGCCGTCGTTGCCCGGTTCGATGCCGTAGATCTTGCCGTCCAGTTCCTGCTTGAACTTGGGGATGTCGGCAAAATCCTTCAGGCCCTTGTCATACAGCGCCTGGGGCACGGCCAGGGTGTACTTGGCGTTTTCCAGGTTGGCGCGCACGGTCTCGACGGTGCCGGCGTCGCGGTACTGCTTGATGTCGTTCTCCATGGTCGGCATCCAGTTGCCGAGGAACACGTCCAGGTCCTTGCCGGTGGCCAGCGACTTGTAGGTCACCGGTACCGAGATCATGGTGGTGTGGGTCTTGTAACCCAGGGCTTCGAGCACAACGCTTGTGGTGGCTGTCGTCACGGTGATGTCGGTCCAGCCGACATCGGAAAAACGTACCGTCTGGCACTGCTCAGGCTCGGCGGCCTGGGCCAGTATCGGTGCGGACAACAACGCAACCAGCAACAGCGAGGGTGAACCTTTCATGGATGGACTCCTGAGATTTTGTCTTCGGGTTCGCATGGGTCGCCGGGCTTTCTGAAGGTCCGGTCGACCAGGCCTGCAGAGGGCAGGTTGCGTGGCCGTGCTTTACGAGTCGCTTTCGATAATCCTCCAGCGCCGGGCAATCGCCTACTGGTGGGGTCGTATCCAGTACGCAACGGGTCGTATCCAGTACAGGCGATGTCGCATATGGATTTTTCCACCCCCTCGGCCGCGTTTTTGCGTCACCCGGCCACTGGAAAGCGGCGTAATGGTGGCAGCACCTCAGGTAAAAACAGCGCGGCGCAGCTGGACAAAAGTACGTCGGTTGCAGACGGCGAGGGGGTAGGCAAAAGCCCGATGATGCGTGCATTCATGGCGGCTCGCAGCTTCAGCCTAGCAGTTGCCCCGCCCTGCGCATGGCGCGCAGAGACAAGCCCAGCAAGAGGTGATTCGACAATGGCCATCAGCGTGTTCGACCTGTTCAAGATCGGTGTCGGGCCTTCCAGCTCCCACACCGTCGGCCCCATGCGTGCAGGCGCTCTGTTTGTCCAGGGGCTGCGTGAGCGCGGCGAACTGGAACAGGTCAAGCGCATCGAGGTGCGGCTCTACGGTTCACTCTCGGCCACCGGCATCGGCCACGGTACCGACAACGCCACCATCATGGGCCTGATGGGCGACTGGCCTGACGCTATCGACCCGACCCAGATCGTCCCACGCATTGCCGACCTGCGCGAAACCAACACCCTGCTGCTGGACGGCCGGCTGCCCATCGAGTTCGTCTGGGCCCGCGACATGCTGCTGCTGGACGAGAACCTGCCGTACCACCCCAATGCCATGACCCTGGTCGCCGAGGGCGCGCAGGGCGAGCTGCACCGTGACACCTACTACTCGGTAGGGGGCGGTTTCGTGGTGGATGCCGCCCAGGCCGCCAGTGGCGTGCTGGACGCCGACCAGACGGTGTTGCCTTACGATTTCAACAGCGCCGCCGAGCTGCTGCGGCTGTGCAAGCAAAACGACCTCAGCGTGTCGCAATTGATGATGGCCAACGAGAAGGTCTGGCGCACCGAGGCAGAGATCCACGCCGGCCTGCGCACGCTCTGGCAAGCCATGCAGGACTGCGTCAGCAACGGCTTGAAGTACGAAGGCACGCTGCCCGGCGGCCTCAACGTACGCCGCCGCGCCGCCAAGCTGCACCGCAGTTTGCAGGAGGTCGGCAAACCTAATGTAATCGGCTCGACGCTGAGCGCCATGGAGTGGGTCAACCTGTTCGCCCTGGCGGTCAACGAAGAGAACGCCGCCGGCGGGCGCATGGTCACCGCGCCCACCAACGGGGCGGCCGGCATCATCCCGGCAGTGTTGCACTACTACATGCGCTTCAGTGATGCGGTGGATGAGTCGAGTGTGACCGACTTCTTCCTCGGGGCCGCAGCCGTGGGCATCCTGTGCAAGAAGAACGCTTCGATTTCCGGTGCCGAAGTCGGCTGCCAGGGCGAGGTCGGTTCGGCGTGCGCCATGGCTGCTGCAGGCCTTGCCCAAGTGTTGGGGGCCACGCCGGCACAACTGGAAAACGCCGCCGAAATCGCCCTTGAACACAACCTTGGGCTGACCTGCGACCCGGTCGGTGGCCTGGTGCAGGTGCCGTGCATCGAGCGCAACGCGATTGCTGCGGTGAAGGCAATCAACGCGGTGCAGATGGCCCTGCGCGGCGACGGCGAACACTTCATTTCGCTCGACCAGGTGATCCGCACCATGCGCGATACGGGCGCCGACATGCACGACAAGTACAAAGAGACTTCGCGTGGCGGCCTGGCCGTCAGCGCGATCGAATGCTGATGCGCTAATCTCGCTCTGATGGCAGCACGACGCCCCGTTATGGGGCGTTTGTGTATGACCGGCCGTCAGATGTCGCGATGAGTGTGGGCATTGTCGGTGACACTTAAGAGTGTCGTTTCTGGGCAACCCCCGGGGCATCTGTCACCAAAGTGCTCAGCAGTTACACGTAGCACGCCTAGCACGCCGGTTCTGGAAGTTTGACCGGCGTGATCGAAGGGCCTGATTTGCCTGATGAAGGCGTCGTTTTCAGGTTTTTTCGGATAGCCGTTCAAGTTCCGGCACGGCGTTTGCGTTGTGTTTGGTTACAAGCCCCTGCAACACGAAACAGGGGCCATAACAAGAAATCAGTGTCCGCCTGAGGCACACCCTGCATTTGTGTGAGGAGAAATCGCGATGACGTCGTACACCTCCGGGACCCCAACCCAGAACCGCACAGCCCCCCAGTCCATCGGGTTTCTTCTACTGGACAACTTCACCCTCATTTCCCTGGCATCGGCCGTCGAGCCGCTGCGCATGGCCAACCAGCTTTCTGGCCGCGAGCTTTACCGCTGGCACACCCTGACCGTCGATGGCGGCCAGGTCTGGGCCAGCGATGGCCTGCAGATCACCCCCGATGCGGCCATGCACAGCGCACCGCCAATCGACACGGTGATCGTCTGCGGTGGCGTCGGCATTCAGCGCACCGTCACCCGTGAACACGTCACCTGGCTACAGGCGCAGGCCCGTCAGTCGCGTCGCCTGGGCGCCGTGTGCACCGGCAGTTGGGCACTGGCCTGCGCCGGGCTGCTCGACGGTTTCGATTGCAGCGTGCACTGGGAATGCCTGGCGGCCATGCAGGAGGCCTACCCGCGGGTGAACATGAGCACCCGTTTGTTCACCCTCGACCGTAACCGCTTCACCAGCTCTGGCGGCACCGCGCCGCTGGACATGATGCTGCACCTGATCAGCCGCGATCACGGCCGTGAGCTGTCGGCGGCGATTTCCGAGATGTTCGTCTACGAGCGCATTCGCAACGAGCAGGATCACCAGCGTGTGCCGCTCAAGCACATGCTCGGCACCAACCAGCCGAAGCTGCAGGAAATCGTCGCGCTGATGGAGGCCAACCTCGAAGAGCCGATCGACCTCGACGAATTGGCGGTGTATGTGGCGGTGTCGCGGCGCCAGCTCGAGCGGTTGTTCCAGAAGTACCTGCACTGCTCGCCGTCGCGCTACTACCTGAAGCTGCGCCTGATCCGCGCACGGCAGTTGCTCAAGCAGACGCCGATGTCGATCATCGAAGTGGCTTCGGTGTGCGGCTTTGTCTCCACGCCGCACTTCTCCAAGTGCTACCGCGAGTACTTTGGCATCCCGCCGCGTGATGAGCGCGTGGGCTCCAACACGGCCCAGCAGGTAGCGATGATGCCGATCCCGCAGGCCTTGACCTTGGCACCGCATAGCGGCCCGTTGGCGGCTTTGAGCCAGGCGCGCAACGAGTCGACGTTTGCCAGTGTAAGGCTCTGATACGGCACCGGCCCCTTCGCGTCGAATCGCCGCGAAGGGGCCGGTATAGACCCTGCAAAGTCAGGTTTCAGCCCCGGTTGTTGAAGCTCGCCAAGGCTGGCAATAGCTGTTTATCGATCGCCTGGCGCACCGCCGGCAGGATCGTCGCGCTCCCGGTATACATCTGCTCGACCATGCCCTTCAGCGCCCGTGCATTAGGCTCGGTCAAACCGCGCACCACCGCCTCGCAAGCCTGCTCGGCACTGGCCCCGGCGGGAATCTCGAAACCGCGCGCGCGCAAGTGGCCGGCGAGGTCGTCCTGATCAATCAAATCCGCATGCATCATGGCTGTTGTCCCTTTTATCGCTAAGAGAGTGCTGCTGTGATTTACGACCGATTCTGTGTCCCCTGCGACAGGGCCGCAACCACAGAATGTCGGCATGACTGCTTTGGCTAAGAACAGGTCGTTTACGGCTAAATCTCCCCGCCATGAAGTGCGCACACTCAAGCCATCTACCGCAACGGAGGGTTTGGTCACCCTCGCTCGTTCACAGTGGATGTTGCTCGCTCTTGGCCCCGGATGCTCACGGCTTTCCGGGGTTATTTTTTTCCAGCGACCTGACAAATTTGCTAGTTGTCGGGCCCGCCAAATACCCCCTAAATGTTGCCAACTCTCACGCATCGAGGTGGCGTCATGAACACAGGGTTTTGTGCAGCTTTGTTAATGGTGCTGAGTACTTCGTTATTGGCAGGCTGCGTTTCTTCTTCCGCTCCGATCACGACGCCCGAAACCCAGTCCCCTCTGTTGTTCGAAGTGGCCTCAGACGATCTGCAAACGCTCCAGAAGGCACCTGGCATCTATCCCTCTCTGGCCATGTTGCTGAACGACCCGTCTACTCAGCAAGTCCAAGCCATCAAGGTCAATGCTTCCTTGATATCCGCCCACACCAGGACGTTGCGCGTTCCGGTGGGCAACGACAAGACGATAGAGTTCACGTTGAGGCGTGCTGATCCGCCAGCCCCAGGTATGTCGGGTTGGGTAGGTGATGTGTCAACGCAACGCAGTCAGGCTGCCACTTCCAGCTCGGGTGTTGATTTTGACCCTTTCACCTGGATATCTCTGGTCCGTCAGGGTGATCAACTGGTCGGCACCTTGCATGTGGACGGGCAGCTGTATCGTTTGGAGTCTGTGGGGGCTGGGCATCATGTTTTGGTCAAGGTAGATGAGGCCAAATTGCCGCCTGAAACCGATGCTACTGCAAACTTGGATAATCGGGTTCTGGGTGAGTCCGTGGGCAAGCCGGCGCAATCAGCGCACAGCGTAATTCGTGTGCTTTTTTTCACCACCAATGAGCGCCGCAGGGTAACGCCCACCTACAGAGCGCAATTGGCGCAGGGCATGCAGAACGCAAATCAGGCGATGATCAATTCTCGGGTTCCGATTACCTTTGAAATTGCAGGCTTTATTGACCCCGATTACACCGAAGGCACTAAAACGGGGGGAGAGCAGTTTGCAGACTTCAGGACCGCCGGTCGTGAATTGAACCGACAGGTTGTGACCGCACGCGAACGCCTCCGTGCCGATTTGGTAAGTTTATATACGTCTTACGCCGGGACAGGTGGCGAAGTCGCCGGCGGCGGTTACTCTATCGTAGGTCACCCGCAGGTACTGGCTCATGAATTCGGTCACCATTTGGGGGCTGGGCATGGTTGGGGGGGCAACCCAGGCGCTGGCTACAATCATGGTTATGCTCATGACAATCCGAAATTTCATACGATCATGGTGACGACCTGGGGCGCAATTCCCTATTTTTCCAACCCCAGGCTTTATTACGACGGCGTGAGGATGGGGACGTTCGAACATCATGATGTCGCACGGGTTTTCAACGAGCGCAGAGAAGCGGTCGAGAATACCTATCCGCCGATGCCGGTCGTTGACGTTCAGGTAACCGTATTTGATAACTTTAATATGCAAGGTGACCGTTGCGCGTTCGCGTTACCTGCAGGGGTCCGTACCACGTTAATTGCGAACGCCTGTGGCTTGGCTTGGAATTACAAGGTTCGTTCGCTCAGCGTGCGCAACTTCACGCCGGGAAAGACCCTGCGGGTCGGTAACGCGTTCGCCTGGCATACCTATGTGAGTCACTATTATATAGGTGACTTCGATATTCGTTCACTCTCCAGGGATGGCCAGGAGGTCCCGGAGGGGATGGACATCGTGCCCTACCCTAATGACCTGCAGCGCAAAGTGACGCGGATTGAACTCCTGGAAGGCAGGGCTTCCAAGTGAGTCCACACGCGCCGTGTCCGGCAGGCCACACTTCAATCACGCCGCGACCTTCGCGGTAATAGCGCCCTTACAAGTGTATGGCTCTACCGACAAAATCAGCAGGGGGGGCATCGTGTTGTTGCCCTACCAGGGTATGTAGTGAAGCAATGCTGTTATCGCCAAAAGGGGCCGCTTTCGGCCCCGCCAGGTCCACATGCAACAGCATCTGCTCGCTGGCCGCCAACGCCTCGTCAAACCCCGCCCTGTGCAAGCTGTGGTACAGGTGCAGGCGCTTTTTATCGAAGCCGATGATCTGCGTCTGCACCCATACGTCGGTACCGAGCTTTACCTCATGCAGGTAATTGATGTGCGCTTCGAGGGTGAACAATGAATGCCCACTTTGGCCTCGCGCATCGGCGTCCAGGCCGATGTGCTCCATCAGCGCATCGGTGGCATAGCTGAAGATCAACAGGTAATAGGCATCGCGCAGGTGCCCGTTGTAATCGACCCAGTCCTCCTGGACTGGGGTGCGGTAGGTGATCAGTGCGGGCATTGCTTGCTCCTCAATCGCCAAAGGCCATGCCATGTGCGGCCTTGCTGGTCTTCACTGCCTCCAGCACTGCCAGCAGGGTGTCATCACGATAGCGCTCCAGCGCGGCGATGCTGCGCTCGCCTAACTGCTCCGAGGTACCGTCCACTACATCGTCGATCAGTTTGTCGGTCAGCTCCGGTGCCGGCAGGTAGGTCCACGGCAGTTGCAGGGCGGGGCCGAACTGGGCCATGAAGTGACGCATGCCGGCGTCGCCACCGGCCAGGGTGTAGGTCAGGAAGGTGCCCATGAACGACCAGCGCAGGCCGGCGCCAAAGCGGATGGCATCGTCGATCTCGCCGGTGGTCGCCACGCCGTCGTTGACCAGGTGCAGCGCCTCGCGCCACAGCGCTTCGAGCAGGCGGTCGGCGATAAAACCGGGCACTTCCTTGCGCACATGCAGCGGGCGCATGCCCAGGGCGGTGTAGATGGTTTTCGCCGCCTCGATCGCCTCTGGCGCGGTGTCGCGGCCACCGACGATTTCTACCAATGGCAGCAGGTACACCGGGTTGAACGGGTGGCCGACCACGCAACGTTCGGGGTGGGTCGAAGACTCATAGAATTCGCTGGGTAGCAGCCCCGAAGTACTGGAGCCGATGATCGCGTTCGGCTTGGCCGCCGCGCTGATCTTGGCGTGCAGGTCGAGCTTGAGGTCCAGGCGTTCTGGGGCGCTTTCCTGGATGAAATCGGCATCGCGCACGCACGCCTCGATGGTGCTGACGAACTTCAATCGATCTTGCGATGCACCCGGTGCCAGGCCTTGTTTTTCCAGCGCCGGCCAGGCGTTGGCGATGCGTTGGCGCAGGGCCTGTTCGGCGCCCGGTGCCGGGTCCCAGGCGACCACATCGAGCCCGTGGGCGAGGGCGCGGGCAACCCAGCCGCTGCCGATCACGCCACTGCCCAGGGCGGCGAAGGTGTTGATCTTGGTGATGAATGGCATATCGGTCTCCAGAGCGGATCAGCGGCGTTCGAGGTTCATTTTTGCCCGGCCCTCGGCCGGGGTCAGGACACGGGCGCCGAGGCGGGAGATGATCTCCACCGCGCGTTCGACCAGTTGGCCGTTGCTGGCCAGTACGCCGCGGTCCAGGTACAGGTTGTCTTCCAGCCCAACGCGCACGTTGCCGCCGAGCAGCACGGCCTGGGCCGCCATCGGCATCTGCATGCGGCCGATGCCGAAGCCGGCCCAAGTGACGTTGGCGGGCAGGTTGTCGACCATGGCCTTCATGGTCGTGGTGTCTGCCGGTGCGCCCCACGGGATGCCCAGGCACAGCTGGAACAACGGGTCTTCGAGCAGGCCTTCCTTGATCATCTGCTTGGCGAACCACAGGTGGCCGGTGTCGAAGATTTCCAGTTCGGCCTTCACGCCCAGTTCGGTAATGCGCTTGGCCCCAGCGCGCAGCTGCGCAGGGGTGGAAACATAAATGGAATTGCCATCGCCGAAGTTGAGCGTGCCGCAGTCGAGCGTGCAGATTTCCGGCAGCAGGGCTTCGACATGGGCCAGGCGTTCCAGCGGGCCGATCAGGTCGGTGCCAGGGCCAAATTCCATGGGCGATTCGCCCGGGCCGATTTCCAGGTCGCCGCCCATGCCGGCGGTGAGGTTGACGATGATGTCCACGTCGGCTTCGCGGATGCGTTCCATGACTTCGCGGTAGAGGTTCACGTCGCGGCTGAAGCGACCGGTTTGCGGGTCGCGGACGTGGCAGTGGACCACGGTGGCGCCGGCTTTTGCGGCTTCTACGGCGGACTCGGCGATCTGTTTGGGCGTGACCGGGACCAGGTGGCTTTTGGCGGCGGTGTCGCCGGCGCCGGTGAGGGCGCAGGTGATGATGACGTCGTGGTTCATGGCGGTTCCTTGTTATATCTGGGTAACAGGGTCTCTGTAGGAGCGGCCTTGTGTCGCGAAAGGGCTGCGTAGCAGCCCCAGGGTCTATGCGGCGCTGCAGAATCCTGGGGCCGCTTTGCGGCCCTTTCGCGACACAAGGCCGCTCCTACACCGACCGGTTTGACCTGTCAGTGGGGGCTATCGGCGAGAAAGGGCCGCATCAGTTGGCAGTAAGCTTGAGGTTGTCCGCCGCCGGCTTGCCGTCGAAGGTGGTCACACCCTCAAGCCAGCGGGCCTTGTCTTCAGGGTGGTCCTTGAGCCACTGGCGGGCCGACGCCAGTGCATCCTTGTGGTCGAGCAGCGGTTGCATCATGCGGCTCTCGTCCTCGGCGCTGAACGTCAGGTTGGCCAGCAGGCGGTGGGCGTTGGGGCAGCGCTCGGCGTAGTCCGGCGCGGTCACCGTCCACACCGTGGCCCGGCCTTCGTCAGGGCCGAGGGCGCCTTGGCTCTCACCCAGGTAGGCCATGTCGATATTCACGTTCATCGGGTGCGGCGCCCAGCCGAAAAACACCACCGCCTCCTTGCGCCGCACGGCGCGGTCGACCGCAGCGAGCATGCCGGCTTCGCTGGACTCGACCAGCTGGAACTTGCCCAGGCCGAACTGGTTCTTGGCGATCATCGCCTTGATCTGGGTATTGGCGCCCGAGCCCGGCTCGATGCCGTAGATTTTTCCACCCAGCTCCTTTTCGAACTTGTGGATGTCGGCGAAGTTCTTCAAACCCTTGTCGGCCAGGTATTTGGGCACTGCCAGGGTTGCCCGGGCATCTTCCAGGCTCGGCTTGTCGAGCACCTTCACCTGCTTGGCGTCGATGAACGGGGTGATGGTCTGGGTCATGATCGGGTTCCAGTAACCCAGGAACATATCCAGGCGTTTGTCGCGGATACCGGCAAAGATGATCTGCTGCGAAGCGCTGGTCTGCTTGGTCTGGTAACCCAGGCCGTCGAGCAGCACCTGGGCCATGGCGCTGGTGGCGATGACGTCGGTCCAGTTGACCACGCCCAGGCGCACGTTCTGGCAGGCGGCGGGCTCGGCGGCAAAAAGCGGGGTAGAGGCGATGCTGCTCACGGCAAGGGTCAACAGGCTGCGGCGGATCAAGCTGTGCATGGTGGCTCTCCATCGGCAGTGCATATTGTTATGGTGGGCGGCCTCTGCGGACCGTTTGCTTAAACTACGCCGCTGGCGGGGTGGAAAATCGCACCCTGGCGACCAACACTTGCACCCTGGCGACCACCTCTCTTGTGGAGCATTCAATGGCGGATACCATTCACTTCCTGCTGCTGCCGGGGTTCTCGGCGATGGGCTTCATCAGTGCCCTGGAGCCGCTGCGCGTGGCCAACCGCTTTCGCGGCCCGTTGTATCGCTGGTGCGTGCTCAGCCTGGACGGCAGGGCGGTGCAGGCCAGCAATGGGATGTCGGTGAACGCCGATGCGGCGCTGGGCGCTGGTGAGGCGGGCGCCATTGTGCTGATCGTCGCCGGTTTCGAGCCGTTGGCCTGCTTCGGCCCGCCACTGCAGCAGGCGCTACGCCGTCTGGATCACGAAGGGGTCATCCTTGGCGGTATCGATACCGGTGCGGTGGTGCTGGCCGAGGCCGGCCTGCTCGACGGCCACCGGGCCACGGTGCACTGGGAGGCGCTGGAAGCCTTCAAGGAGCGCTACCCGAGCCTGCAGGCGACCCAGGAGCTGTTCGAGATCGACCGGCGGCGTATCACCTGTGCCGGCGGCACTGCCTCGATCGACCTGATGCTCGACCTGATTGGGCAGGCACACGGCAGTGAGTTGGCGGTGCAGGTGTCGGAGCAGTTCGTGCTCGGGCGTATCCGCCCGCGACAGGACCACCAGCGCATGCAGATCGCCAGCCGTTATGGCATCAGCAACAAGAAGCTGGTGAAGGTGATCGGCGAGATGGAGCGCAACACCGAGCAGCCGCTCAATACCCAACTGCTGGCCGATGCCGTGCAGGTGACGCGGCGCCAGTTGGAGCGGCTGTTTCGCCTGCACCTGGATGACACGCCCAGTGGCTTTTACCTGCGCTTGCGGCTGGACAAGGCGCGGCAGCTGTTGCGCCAGACCGACATGAGCGTGCTGGAGGTGGGGGTGGCGTGCGGGTTCGAGTCGGCGTCGTACTTTACCCGCTGTTACCGCGCGCGGTACCAGCGCTGCCCGCGGGAGGATCGGTTGGCCCGGGTGGTTTGAGGGTTGTCATACCGGCCTTTTCGCGGGGCAGGTTTACTGCTGGCCAACGGACTGCAAATACTCCGACCGGTCATCACTGCGCTGCGCCACGCAGGTATTCCACGCTGCCTCGAACGCTTTGCTGCCAGGCTTTTCGGCATAGGTCTCGACCTTGCAATCAGCATCGCGCAGCTGCGCCCACAGCTTTTCTGCCGCCTCCATGCGCCCGACCAAGGCGGTGGCCTGGTCGGCTTCGTCGGCATACTGGTCGCGAATGCGCTGGGTCAGGTCATCGTAAGCCGACTTCAGCTCACGCTCGGCGGTCTGCTTGTTGAACGCCGCACACGCGTAGCTCTGCTGGTCGGTCTCGACGTTGTCGCAGGGGGTGCTCTCTTCCTCACCGGCCTGGGCGCCCGAAACGACGGCCAGCAGTACCAGCCATGCCATTGATTTCATCCTTTTCTCCTCAACAGGCTGACGAATCGCAGGGATTCTCGCTCAGCCGAAGGCGACGTGGTAGCTCCCTGACGAAATGTTCATGAAAGCCTCGAACATGTCGTTATCGAGACTGTCTCTCATCGCCAGACAGCGCCGCAGAGCGCCTGTTGTCGCGCATTGACGCTTTCGGCAAACCCCCTGTCGTTTTTGCATCGGGGCGCCTCGGGCCGCAGGCATATGCTGGCCCCAAAGCGCCGGCACATGCTTCAGGCGCGGACCACTCAAGAACCCAGTCAATAAAAGGGGACAGCCTGATGAGCCCAGCAGAACTTCACGCCGACAGCATCGTCATCGACGGTCTGATCATTGCCAAATGGAACCGCGAACTGTTCGAGGACATGCGCAAAGGCGGGCTGACTGCGGCCAACTGCACGGTGTCGGTCTGGGAAGGCTTCAAGGCCACTGTCGACCAGATCGCCGCCAGCCAGAAGCTGATCCGCGACAACGGTGACCTGGTCATGCCGGTGCGCACCACCGCCGACATCCGCAAGGCTAAAGAGCTTGGCAAGACCGGCATCCTCTTCGGCTTCCAGAACGCCCACGCGTTCGAAGACCAGATCGCCTACGTGGACGTGTTCAAGCAGCTGGGCGTGGGCATCGTGCAGATGTGCTACAACACCCAGAACCTGGTGGGTACCGGCTGCTACGAGCGTGACGGTGGCCTGTCGGGCTTCGGCCGCGAGATCGTCGCCGAGATGAACCGCGTCGGCATCATGTGCGACCTGTCCCACGTCGGCTCCAAGACCTCCGAAGAGGTCATCCTCGAATCGAAGAAGCCGGTCTGCTATTCCCATTGCCTGCCGTCGGGCCTGAAAGAACACCCGCGCAACAAGTCGGACGAAGAGCTGAAGTTCATCGCCGACCACGGCGGTTTCGTCGGCGTGACCATGTTTGCGCCGTTCCTGGCCAAGGGCATCGATTCGACCATCGACGACTACGCCGAAGCCATCGAATACACCATGAACATCGTCGGTGAAGACGCCATCGGCATCGGCACCGACTTCACCCAGGGCCACGGCCAGGACTTCTTCGAGTACCTGACCCACGACAAGGGCTATGCCCGTCGCCTGACCAATTTCGGCAAGATCATCAACCCGCTGGGCATTCGCACCGTCGGGGAGTTCCCCAACCTCACCGAGACCTTGCTCAAGCGCGGCCACTCCGAGCGTGTGGTGCGCAAGATCATGGGCGAGAACTGGGTAAACGTCCTCAAGGATGTCTGGGGCGAGTAAGCCGCTCTCCAAGCCTGAAAGCCCCTGCCAGCAACGCCGGGGCATCCCAATAAAAATTTTATGGAGTTGAGTTTCCATGGCCAAGATCGCCCCGCAATTGCCAATCGAAGTCGACACCGAGACCGGTGTATGGACCAGCGACGCCTTGCCGATGCTGTACGTGCCACGCCATTTCTTCGTCAACAACCACATCGGCATCGAGGAAGTGCTGGGCGCTGACGCCTATGCCGAGATCCTCTACAAGGCCGGCTACAAGTCCGCCTGGCACTGGTGCGAGAAAGAAGCGGAATGCCATGGCCTGGAAGGCGTGGCGGTGTTCGAGCACTACATGAAGCGGCTGTCCCAGCGTGGCTGGGGCCTGTTCGAGATCCAGGACATCGACCTGGACAAAGGCACCTGCAGCGTCAAGCTCAAGCACTCGGCGTTCGTGTACGTGTACGGCAAGGTTGGCCGCAAGGTCGACTACATGTTCACCGGCTGGTTCGCCGGCGCAATGGACCAGATTCTCGCTGCCCGCGGCAGCAAGATCCGCACCGTGGCCGAACAGGTCTACGGCGGGTCGGAAGAAGGCCACGAAGATGGCCTGTTCGTTACAAAGCCGTTGTAAGCCGGAGATAGCGTCATGGCATTCGAAGCAATGTTCCAGCCGATCCAGATCGGCAAACTGACCATCCGCAACCGCGTGCTCAGCACCGCGCACGCCGAGGTCTACGCCACTGACGGCGGCATGACGACCGACCGCTATGTGAAGTATTACGAAGAGAAGGCCAAGGGCGGCATCGGCCTGGCGATCTGCGGCGGCTCGTCCGTCGTCGCCATCGACAGCCCGCAGGAGTGGTGGGCGTCGGTCAACCTGTCGACCGACCGCATCATCCCGCACTTCCAGAACCTGGCCGACGCCATGCACAAGCATGGCGCCAAGATCATGATCCAGATTACCCACATGGGCCGTCGCTCGCGCTGGGACGGCTTCAACTGGCCCACCCTGATGTCGCCGTCGGGCATCCGTGAACCGGTGCACCGCGCCACCTGCAAGACCATCGAGGTGGAAGAGATCTGGCGCGTCATCGGCAACTACGCGCAGGCTGCGCGGCGTGCCAAAGAGGGCGGCCTGGACGGCGTCGAACTGTCGGCCGTGCACCAGCACATGATCGACCAGTTCTGGAGCCCGCGGGTCAACAAGCGTACTGACGAATGGGGCGGTACCTTCGAAGGCCGCATGAAATTCGGCCTTGAAGTGCTCAAGGCCGTGCGCGCCGAGGTCGGTGACGACTTCTGCGTGGGCATGCGCCTGTGTGGTGACGAGTTCCACCCCGATGGCCTCAGCCACGAGGACATGAAGCAGATCGCCGCCTACTACGATGGCACCGGCATGCTCGACTTCATCGGCGTGGTCGGCTCGGGTTGCGACACCCACAACACCCTGGCCAACGTCATCCCCAACATGAGCTACCCGCCGGAGCCGTTCCTGCACCTGGCGGCCGGCATCAAGGAAGTGGTCAAGGTCCCGGTGCTGCACGCGCAGAACATCAAGGACCCGAACCAGGCCACGCGCATCCTCGAAGGCGGCTACGTGGACATGGTCGGCATGACCCGTGCGCACATGGCCGACCCGCACCTGATCGCCAAGATCAAGATGGGCCAGATCGACCAGATCAAACAGTGCGTCGGTGCCAACTACTGCATCGACCGCCAGTACCAGGGCCTGGATGTACTGTGCATCCAGAACGCCGCGACCTCCCGCGAGTACATGGGTGTGCCGCACATCATCGAGAAGACCACCGGCGTCAAACGCAAGGTGGTGGTGGTTGGCGCCGGCCCGGCCGGCATGGAAGCCGCCCGCGTGGCTGCCGAGCGTGGCCATGATGTGACCCTGTTCGAGAAGAAAGACCAGATCGGCGGGCAGATCACCATTGCTGCCAAGGCACCGCAACGTGACCAGATCGCCGGTATCACCCGCTGGTACCAACTGGAGCTGGCGCGGCTGAAGGTCGACCTGCGCCTGGGCACCGCAGCCAGCGTGGACGCCATCCAGGACCTGCGCCCGGACGTGATCGTGCTGGCGGTGGGCGGCCATCCGTTCGTCGAGCAGAACGAACACTGGGGCGCTGCCGAAGGGCTGGTGGTCAGCAGCTGGGACGTGCTCGACGGCAATGTTGCGCCGGGCAAGAACGTGCTGGTGTACGACACCATCTGTGAGTTCACCGGCATGTCGGCGGCGGACTACATTGCCGACAAAGGCAGCCAGGTCGAGATCGTCACCGACGACATCAAGCCGGGTGTGGCCATGGGGGGTACGACCTTCCCGACCTACTACCGCAGCATGTACCCGAAAGAAGTGATCATGACCGGCGACATGATGCTGGAAAAGGTCTACCGCGAAGGCGACAAGCTGGTGGCGGTGCTGGAGAACGAGTACACCGGTGCCAAGGAAGAGCGCGTGGTCGACCAGGTAGTGATCGAGAACGGCGTGCGGCCTGATGAAGAACTGTACTACGCGCTGAAGGAAGGCTCGCGCAACAAGGGCCAGATCGATGTGGAGGCGCTGTTCGCCATCAAGCCGCAGCCGATCCTCAGCCAGCCGGGCGAGGGCTACCTGCTGTACCGCATCGGCGACTGCGTGGCCCAGCGCAACGTGCATGCGGCGATCTACGACGCCTTGCGCCTGTGCAAGGACTTCTGATCGAACCGCCTCTGTAGGGGCGGGACTGGCCCCCCTGTAGGAGCGGCCTTGCGTCGCGAAAGGGTCGCGTAGCGGCCCCGGCATTTAGCAGTGCTACACATTGCCGGGGCCGCTGCGCAGCCCTTTCGCGACGCAAGGCCGCTCCTACAGGGGTCCGCGCCCACCTTTTGAGAGGGGCGCAAGAATTCAGCTGTTTGTGGGAGCCTCCCATGTTGAACACCCTTCTACCCATTCTGCTGTTCGCTGCCCTTGGCCTGGCGGTGCTCGGCGCCCTGCGCCGTGTGCGCATGTGGCGGCGTGGCCGACCGTCCAAGGTCAATCTGATCGGCGGCCTGCTGGCCATGCCGCGACGCTACCTGGTGGACCTGCACCACGTGGTCGAGCGCGACAAGTACATGTCCAAGACCCACGTGGCCACGGCGGGCGGCTTCGTGCTGTCGGCTGCCTTGGCGATCCTGGTGCACGGCTTCGGCCTGCAGAGCAAGATCCTCGGCTACGCCTTGCTGGTGGCGACGGTGATCATGTTCACAGGCGCGTTGTTTGTCTTCAAACGCCGCCTCAACCCGCTTTCGCGCCTGTCCAAGGGCCCGTGGATGCGGCTGCCGAAAAGCCTGTTGGTGTTCGCCGCGAGCTTCTTCGTCGCCACCTTGCCGGTGGCCGGCATCCTGCCCGCCAACACCGGTGGCTGGGTGATGGTCGGCGTACTGGGCCTGGGTGTGCTGTGGGGCGTGTCGGAGCTGTTCTTCGGCATGACCTGGGGCGGCCCGATGAAACACGCCTTCGCCGGTGCCCTGCACCTGGCCTGGCACCGCCGTGCCGAGCGCTTCGGCGGCGGCCGCTCCACCGGCCTCAAGCCGCTGGACCTGGAAGACCCGAACGCACCGCTGGGTGTGGAAAAACCGGTGGACTTCACCTGGAACCAGCTGCTCGGTTTCGATGCCTGTGTGCAGTGCGGTAAATGTGAAGCCATGTGCCCGGCCTACGCCGCAGGCCAGCCGCTGAACCCGAAAAAACTCATCCAGGACATGGTCATCGGCCTGGCCGGTGGCACGGACGCCAAGTTTGCCGGTAGCCCTTACCCGGGCAAACCTATTGGCGAGCATGGCGGCCACCCGCACCAGCCGATCGTCAACGGCCTGGTCGACGCCGAGACCTTGTGGTCGTGCACTACCTGCCGCGCCTGCGTCGAGGAGTGCCCGATGATGATCGAGCACGTCGATGCCATCGTCGACATGCGCCGTCACCTCACCCTGGAAAAAGGCGCGACCCCGAACAAGGGCGCCGAGGTGCTGGACAACCTGATCGCCACCGACAACCCTGGCGGCTTCGCCCCTGGCGGGCGGATGAACTGGGCGGCCGACCTCAACCTGAAACTGCTGTCGGAGGTGAACACCACCGAGGTGCTGTTCTGGGTTGGTGATGGTGCCTTCGACATGCGCAACCAGCGCACCCTGCGCGCCTTCGTCAAAGTGCTCAAGGCCTCGGGCGTGGACTTTGCCGTGCTCGGCCTGGAAGAACGCGACAGCGGTGACGTGGCGCGGCGCCTGGGCGATGAAGCGACCTTCCAGCAACTGGCCAAACGCAACATCCAGACCCTGGCCAAGTACCGCTTCCAGCGCATCGTCACCTGCGACCCGCACAGCTTCCATGTGCTGAAGAACGAGTACGGTGCCTTGGGCGGCGAGTACCAGGTGCAGCACCACAGCACCTACATCGCCGAACTGATCGCGGCCAACAAGCTCAACCTCGGCCAGCACAAGGGCGGCAGCGTGACCTATCACGACCCGTGCTACCTGGGCCGTTACAACGGCGAATACGAGGCGCCGCGCGATGTGCTCAAGGCGCTTGGCATCGAAGTGCGCGAGATGCAGCGGTCGGGCTTCCGTTCCCGTTGCTGCGGCGGTGGCGGCGGTGCGCCGATCACCGACATCCCGGGCAAGCAACGTATCCCCGACATGCGCATGGACGACATCCGTGAGACCGAGGCCGAGCTGGTGGCAGTCGGTTGCCCACAGTGCACCGCGATGCTCGAAGGTGTGGTCGAACCGCGCCCACAGATCAAGGACCTGGCCGAGTTGGTAGCGGATGTACTGATCGAAGACGAAGCCCCTGCGAACGCCAAGTCGCCAGCGGCCAAACGTGAACCTGCGGAGGTGCACTGATGAGCGACATCATCCGCCGCGACCCACGCGCCGAGTGGATCGCCCGTAACCGTCTGCATCCGCTGCACGCGGCGATGCAGACGCAACAAACCACTTGGATGGGGCCAAACGGTGTCATCCGCAAGAACCCCCACGCGATTGCCGCAGGCTTTATCGGCCCCGCTGGCATCAAGCGTATCGACCGCAGCGGCGCCCAGCAGGGCACCGGTGTGGGCGGGCGGCGCACGGCGGCGGCTGAAGTGAAACTGCCGCTGCACCAGGTGCCGGCGCCGGCGTACTACATCGCCGTGGTGCCGGACATGGTCGGCGGCCGCCTCGGCAGCCACGACCGCGACTTGCTCGGCCTGGCCCACAGCCTGGCAGGCAGCGACGGCGCGGTGCTGGCGATCGTGTTTGGCGAGCACAAGGAAAGCAACTTCGCCAACGCCGGTGTCGACCGCTTGCTGGTCATCGAGGGCGAAGCTTTCGAAGGCTACGCGCCAGAACAACTGGTGCAAGGCTTGCGGGCTGTGGATAACCAGTTCACACCGCGTCACTGGCTGCTGCCCGACAGCCGCACCGATGGCGGTGAGCTGGGCAGGCGCCTGGGCGCTGCACTGGGCGAGCGCCCGGCGACGCGGGTGTGGCAGGTCAAGGATGGCCAGTGCATCGGCCGCGCCGGTGCCGGCCAGCAAGACCTGCAGCGTGCAGTGCCGCGCTTGATCCTGGCGGCGGCGGAATGTGCCGAGCCGGTCAGCGAAACCCGTCACGAAGCGCTGCCGGTGGAGTTGTCCACAGGCGTGGTGCGCAGCCTGTCGCGTATCGAGGACCTGGGCTCGGTGGCGGTCGACCCGGCCACCATCGCCATGGCCGAGGCGGAGTTCATCGTTTCGGGCGGCAACGGCGTCAAGGACTGGGACCTGTACCACAAGGCCACGGCGGCACTCGGCGCCACCGAAGGCGCCTCGCGGGTGGCGGTGGACGACGGCTTCATGCCGCGCAACCGCCAGGTGGGGGCTACCGGTACCTGGGTCACGGCGCGGGTTTATGTGGCGGTGGGTATCTCTGGCGCCATCCAGCACCTGCAGGGTATCGGCGCCTGCGACAAAGTGGTGGCGATCAACATGGACCCGGGCTGCGACATGATCAAACGGGCCGATCTGTCGGTGATTGGCGACAGTTCGGCAATTCTCCAGGCACTGGTCGAGGCTGTGGACAACTACCGCAGCGGCGGCCAGCGCGACGCGGCATAAGGGCACGAGCATGAGTACGAAAGTCATCAGCCTGGTTTCGATCGGTGCCCACCCAAGCTCCGGGCGCGCCCGCCGCGCCGAGCAGGACGCGCGTGCAGTGGAGCTGGGTCTGCAGCTGGCTGGGGATAACTTGCAGGTGGTACATGCCGGCGACCCTCGTGAAGAGGCGCTGCGCGCCTACCTGGGCATGGGCCTGGAGCACCTGGACGTGCTGGAACAGCCAGCGGGTGCGGATGTATTGGGCGTGCTCGGCGACTATTTACGTGATGCTGGCGCGCAGCTGGTACTGACTGGCAGCCAGGCGGAAACCGGTGAAGGGTCGGGCATGCTGCCGTTTCTGCTGGCCGAGAAGCTGGGCTGGCCGTTGATCGTCGGCCTGGCAGAGGTGGAGTCCATCGAAAACGGCACCGCCCAGGTACTGCA
Source organism: Pseudomonas sp. SWRI77 (assembly GCF_014269105.1). NCBI lineage: Bacteria > Pseudomonadati > Pseudomonadota > Gammaproteobacteria > Pseudomonadales > Pseudomonadaceae > Pseudomonas > Pseudomonas sp. SWRI77. The sequence goes on from NZ_JABWRV010000038.1 coordinate 31,632, forward strand.
AGCGCTACCACGGGGCCAGCGGCGTCGCCTCAAGGTGCGCCTGCCATTGCTGGCGACTGTGGATAACGCAGCGCCAAAGCCGCGCCAGAGTGCCTTCGGCCCGGCGCGGCGGGGTGTGCTGGCGGCGCGTGACGTGGCCATTGTCGAAGACGAGCTGCTGGGCGAGGCTGAGCTGCAACCTGCCCGCCCACGGCCCAAGCGCCTGAAGGTGATCAAGGCCAAGAGCGGTGCCGACCGGATGAAGGCGGCCACGGCCAAGGCCAGCGGCGGCGGGGGCAAGGTGCTCAAGGATGTATCGCCGCAAGAAGGCGCCGAGGCAATCCTCAAGCTGCTGGTTGAGGAAGGCGTTCTACGCTGACGTGCATTTAATCTCATTGATTCAGCAGGGACCCTGTGGGAGTGGCGCGCCCACAGGCCCTTCAAGGCTGTAGCTCGGCAACATTGAATGCCCATAAGGCCAGTCCATCGATTATGGGTTCAAAGCTTACCCGCTCCCCCTCCAGTAGCCGCGCCCTGCCAGGTGGGCCGCGTTTTACCCCCGGAATCTGTTCGCCAAGGTGTGGATAAAGTGTTCGTGCTTCGCTGCAGCGCAATGGCTTCAGGCCTTGCAGCGATACGTACAAATAATGATCAATTTCAGCAAATGCTTTCAGAAATACCGCAATTCAAGGGGTTGGTGTAGTTATCCACAGGGCGTTTAAGCGAATGGGTGGACTTGCTCACAAAGTCTGTTGGCGAACCTGTGGGCAAGTTGTTCGGGAAGTGCTGCAGCCCAGGCCTGCCAAGGCTTGCAGAGTTTTGATCAAAAATTGATCTGACGAGGTAGGCGCCTGGCCTGTGGAAAACCATTGCCCTGCAACTGACATTTTTGCCAGTTACCGCTACAGGTACCCTTTGCTAACGTACTGGCAGGTAATGGCCTGGGGAGAGTAGCAATGGCGGGTACCACACTGCTGGCAATCGACCGCCAGCGCTCGGTGCTGCGAGGGCAGGCTACCCCGCATCGACGCTATACGCCCTACGCTGGGTTCCAACCCGATGCTGGACCTTGGCTGGCATTCTCTGATGCGCACCTCGATCAAGCCAGTGGCTGCTACCTGCTGGGCAATGGGCATCGTGCCTATAGCCCGCAACTGATGCGCTTTCGCTCGCCAGATCGGCTCAGCCCGTTCGCTGCGGGTGGGTTCAACGCATATGCATACTGCCTCGGTGACCCGATCAACTACCGCGATCCGACAGGGCAGGAAGCCAGTGAGTACCTGTTTCCTATCCTCAGCATTCTTACCAACTTAACGGGTTTCTTCACCAGTGGTCTGAAGCTTCGATCAATGTGGCGAACACGTCAGGCGCATCGAGGCATGGCCCTACAAGCAGCCGCTGTCAACGACACGGTAGGGCTCTTGCCTGTCTCATCGCGAAGTGATTGGGCGCTTTCGGTGGTCAGTGGCGCCAGTGCCGTTGCAGGGATCGCAGTGGGGATCAGTCGCCTGGTAGATCCAGGAAAAGATTGGCAGACATGGGCATTGTCAACCCTTACCGTGATTTCCCTGGGAACGTCGGTAAAGGAGGTTTGGGACCTCGCTCAGGCGAAACCATGGCTGCAGGGTACCCCTGAGATCACCAGGGCGGTTAGCTTACGGTCGCTCAGCGCCGCTACTCAGCACCCTCCGCCTGCCGAATCGATAAATAGCATACGACAAGACGAAATACGCAATACGCAATACGCAACACGCAGCGAGCAAGCTAGTGGGGTCACCACTAGCCGCATGTGAACGGATACTTACTGCGCCTGCACTTCCTTCAAGTACGGCGCAGGCTCCGCCCCCAGGTTCTCCAGCACGCGCTGGCTGTACCAGTCGATGAAGTTCACCACGCCAAATTCATAGGTCTTCGAATAAGGCCCTGGCTGGTATGCCGTGGAGTTGATCCCGCGCTGGTTCTCTTCGGCCAGGCGGCGGTCTTGGTCGTTGGTCGCGTCCCACACCTTGCGCATGCGCTCCGGGTCGTAATCGACGCCTTCGACGGCATCCTTGTGCACCAGCCACTTGGTGGTGACCAGGGTCTCCTGGGCGCTGATCGGCCACACGGTGAAGACGATCAGGTGGTCGCCCATGCAGTGGTTCCACGAGTGCGGCAGGTGCAGGATGCGCATCGAACCCAGGTCCGGGTTCTTGATGCGGCCCATCAGCTTCTGGCAGGCCTGCTTGCCGTCCATGGTCATCGACACGGTGCCCTTGAGCAGCGGCATGCGCACGATGCGGTTACGCAGCCCGTGGCTCTTGTGCAGGTACGGGATCTTCTCGGCTTCCCAGGCGGCGGCAGAGGCGGCCACGTGGTCCTTGAATTCCTGGCTGGCGCGTGGGTCGTTGGTGTCGTCCCACTCCAGCAGGGTTTGCAGCAGCTCTGGGTGCGAACCGCTGCAGTGGTAGCACTCGCGGTTGTTTTCCAGTACCAGCTTCCAGTTGGCCTTTTCCAGCAACTGGGTCTGCACCGCGATCTTGGTGTTCTCCATGTCGTACGGTTCCATGTAATGGTCCAAAGTGGCCAGGAACTCGTCGATGGCTGGCGGGTTTTCCGCCAGGCTGATGAAGATGTAACCACCCGCAACCTTCACGTTCACCGGCTTGAGGCCGTATTCCTTCATGTCGAAGTCGGCGCCCATCTCGGTGCCGGCGAACAGCAGGCGACCGTCCAGCTCGTAGGTCCACTGGTGGTAATGGCAGACCAGCTTGGCCACCTTGCCCTTGTCGCTGGTGCACAGGCGCGAACCGCGATGGCGGCAGACGTTGTGGAAGGCATGCACCTTACCTTCGGCGCCACGGATGACGATGATCGGGTTCTTGCCGATCTGCAGGGTAATGAAGTTGCCTTTGGCCGGAATCTCGCAAGTCATGCCAGCGATCAGCCACTCTTTGTGGAAGATCTCCTGCATGTCGATCTGGAACAGACGCTCGTCGGTGTAGAAAGGCTGGGGCAGCGAGTAGGTTCGCTCGCGGGTCTGCAGCATCTCGGCGGTAGCCTTGCGTGCTGCTTCCAGTGGATCGCCCAGGCTCAGGGTTGCGGTGACGTCCATCGTGTGGTCCTCGGGGCCGCGTGCGGCCGGCAAAAGGTGGCTAATCATTGTTGTGGTGCCGCAAGGCTGTCGTAAAAAAAACAGCGTGTTCTTTTGCCGTGGAGTGTGCGTCCGAAGGCGTCGTGAACCGTATCCATGGGCGACATGGCCGATTTGAATTACGACGCCCTAGCCCTTGTAGCATGGGGCTGGTCGCGATAAGTACGCCGATGTCGCAGGCAGGAATGTACGTCGCCTTCAGCTTGCGCATTATCGCAGCCATAAAAAGGCCAATTGTCGGCTGCTGGAGATGAACATGTCCGATACCTTCCTCAATCCGGTCACCACCCAGACCTGGGCCAACGGCCGCCACATCGTGCGCTGCGTCAAGGTCATCCAGGAGACCTGGGACGTGCGCACGTTCTGCTTCATGGCCGACCAACCGATCATGTTCTTCTTCAAGCCAGGGCAGTTCGTCACCCTGGAACTTGAGATCGAAGGCAAACCGGTGATGCGTTCCTACACCATCTCCAGTTCGCCGTCGGTGCCGTACAGCTTCTCGATCACGGTCAAGCGGGTGCCAGGCGGGCATGTCTCCAACCACCTGCACGACACCATGCACGAAGGCGCAGAGCTGCCGGTGCACGGCCCGGTGGGGTTGTTCAACGCCATCGACTTCCCGTCGGGCAAGGTGCTGTACCTCTCGGGCGGTGTGGGTATCACCCCGGTGATGTCCATGGCGCGCTGGTTCTACGACACCAACGCCAATGTCGACATGGTCTTCGTGCACAGCGCCCGTTCGCCGAAAGACATCATCTTCCACCGCGAGCTGGAGCAGATGGCCTCGCGCATCCCCAACTTCAGCTTGCACATCATTTGCGAGAAGCACGGGCTGGGCGAGCCCTGGGCGGGTTACCGCGGGTATCTGAACCAGCGGCTGATGGAGCTGATCGCGCCCGACTACATGGAGCGCACGGTGTTCTGCTGCGGTCCGACGCCGTACATGAGCGCGGTCAAGCGCATGCTTGAAGCCGTCGGCTTCGACATGAAGAACTACCATGAGGAGTCGTTCGGCGCGACGCCGGCAGAGGCCAAGGCCGATGCAGTGGAGCACGCCGAGCAGGCCGCCGACGCGCCGGAAGTGGATGTCTCCGACCTTAACCTGGTGGAGTTCATCGGCAGCGAGAAGAGCATCCGCGTTGCCCCGGGCGAGACCGTGCATGCGGCAGCGGCGAAGGTCGGGCTGATGATCCCCAAGGCCTGCGGCATGGGCATTTGCGGCACCTGCAAGGTGCTCAAGCTGGGCGGCGAAGTGGAGATGGAGCACAACGGCGGTATTACTGAAGAAGACGAGGCCGAGGGCTACATCCTGTCGTGCTGCAGCGTGCCTAAAGGAGATGTGCGGATCGATTACTGATCCAGCTTCAAGAGTGTGGATTCTTCACAGCTAAACCCGCTCCCACAGGCCTGGACTGCCCCCAAAAAGTTGGACAGTTCTATGCTGCCGCCTGGGTCCTGTACTCGACAGGGCTCAGGCCATTGAGCCTCAGCTTGATGCGGTCATGGTTGTAGTAGTGG
>NZ_JABWRV010000039.1:0-34524 GCF_014269105.1 Pseudomonas sp. SWRI77
GTGCTTCGAACTATGCTTTTTCATGGTCTCGCCCTCGCTGCCGTTGGCTTCTATGAACGCCACCGTGGCACTGTGATGCCTCGGCGGGGGCGAGTCCATCGATTACAAGGGTTACGCGATCCCCTGTAGGAGCGGCCTTGTGTCGCGATGGGCTGCAAAGCAGCCCCGAATCTCAGCCTTTACCCTTGGTCCGGGTCTGATTCGGCCCGCCGTTCTTCTCCAGGTGTTCGATGATCATCCCGGCCACGTTCTTGCCGGTGGTCACTTCAATGCCCTCCAGGCCCGGCGACGAGTTCACCTCCATCACCAACGGCCCATGGTTGGACCGCAGTATATCCACACCCGCCACGCTCAACCCCATCACCTTGGCCGCACGAATCGCGGTAATCCGTTCTTCCGGGGTGATCTTGATCAAGCTGGCGACCCCACCCCGGTGCAGGTTGGAGCGAAACTCCCCAGGCTTGGCCTGACGCTTCATCGAGGCAATCACCTTGTCGCCCACCACGAAGCAGCGAATGTCGGCACCGCCGGCCTCCTTGATGTATTCCTGCACCATGATGTTCTGCTTCAGGCCCATGAAGGCTTCGATCACCGACTCGGCCGCCTGGGTAGTCTCGCACAGCACCACGCCGATGCCCTGGGTGCCTTCGAGCACCTTGATCACCAGGGGGGCGCCATTGACCATCTGGATCAAGTCCGGGATGTCGTCAGGCGAGTGGGCGAAGCCGGTGATCGGCAGGCCGATGCCGCGCCGCGACAGCAACTGCAGCGAGCGCAGCTTGTCGCGCGAGCGGGCGATGGCCACCGACTCGTTGAGCGGGTACACGCCCATCATTTCGAACTGGCGCAATACCGCGCACCCGTAAAAGGTGACCGAGGCACCGATGCGCGGGATTACCGCATCGAAGCCTTCCAGCGGCTTGCCCCGGTAGTGGATCTGCGGCTTGTGGCTGGCGATGTTCATGTAGGCCCGCAGGGTATCGATCACCACCATTTCGTGGCCACGCTGGGTACCGGCTTCGACCAGGCGGCGGGTGGAATACAGACGCGGATTGCGCGACAGCACAGCGATCTTCATGCAGCACCTGTGACAGGGGAAAGGGTGGCCGGAAAGGCCGGTTTGTCTTGTACGTACTTCAGGCCAGGGTTGACCACCAGTTGGCCGTGAATAAGTGCCTTGGAGCCGAGCAGCAAGCGGTAGCGCATGTCCTTGCGGCAAGCCAGGGTGAACTCCACTTCCCATACAGCATCGCCCAATGCCAGCGAAGTGCGGATCACATAACGGGCCTGGGCATGGCCGTTGGAGCTCTTGATCGTCTTCATGGTCACCAGCGGGGCTTCGCAACGGCGGTGGCGCAACTGAACCACCGAGCCCAGGTGCGCGGTAAAACGGACCCACGGCTGGCCGTCACGCTCGAATGGTTCCACCTCGGTGGCGTGCAGGCTTGAGGTGCTGGCCCCGGTGTCGATCTTGGCGCGCAGCCCGGCCAGCCCGAGGTCGGGCAGGGCCACCCACTCGCGCAGGCCGATCACAGTCAAATGGTCAAATGTCTTCACGAAGCGCACCCAGGGGATAAGGTGGTGAACTGTAAGCACGGCGTGGACTTTTTGCATCCGCAAGATACGGTAGTACAGTTCGATGAAAGACTGAATTCGAGGTAACGGGATGGCACACAAGGCGGAAGAAGACGACAAGGTTCGCCTGGACAAATGGCTGTGGGCGGCGCGGTTCTACAAAACCCGAGCGCTGGCCAAGGCGGCGATCGAGAGTGGCAAGGTGCATTGCCGGGGCGAGCGCTGCAAGCCAGGCAAGGAACCGAGGGTGGGCGATGAGTTCGTCCTGCGCACCGGGTTCGACGAGCGTACGGTCGTGGTCAAGGCGCTGTCGGTAGTGCGCCGTGGGGCGCCGGAGGCGCAGGCGCTGTACGCCGAAACCGAAGAGAGCGTGCGGCGCCGTGAACAGGCTGCCGAGCTGCGCAAGGCCGGCGCGATGGGTGTGACCACCGACGGCCGGCCTAACAAGAAACAGCGGCGGCAGATTCATCAGCTGCACGGCAGCTTCGAGTGATCGGGGCCGCATTGCGGCCCCAAGGCTCAGCGAACCACAGCCAACCGCCCGACCAACGGCAGCTTGGCTGCCAACCGGAACAGCGGCGCCGTCCAGCGCATCAATGCCGCACTGCCCTTGGCCGCCAACGGTGTATAGCAGCTCCACCCCAACGCCAGTATCGCCATCAGCAACCCGCCGATGTAGTCATCCTGGCCCCAATGGGCGCCTGCCACCAAACGCGGCAGCATGAACACCACCGCCAGCCCCCAGACCACCAGGTAGTGCACCAGGCGCCGGCTGAACAGGCTCATGAACAACGCCCAGATCAGCAACACCGAGGCGTGATCACCCGGGAAGCTCTTGCTGGAGCGGTCCTTGAGTTCCCAGGCAGCCTCCAGGTTCGGGTAGTAGTCACTGAGGTGCACGACGTCATCGAAGATCATCGACGGGCTCTTGTGTTGCCATCCAGCGGCATCGACCCACTTGGAAAACAGCGCGCGAATCACCACTAATAGAACCAGGGTGACCAAAAAGCCGAAAAAGGCCTCACGCACCTGGCAGGCTTTGAACACCCAGTTGCCACGGATCAGCACTGCCAGCAGGATCAACCCAACCACGATGTCGAACGGGCGCAGGCTGCCAAGGGTCCAGATGTAGCGCCAGGCGGTGTTGTCGGCCAGCGGCGCATTGAGGCTGTGAAACAGCCATTCGTCGAAAGTCAGGCACAGGATCTGGCCAATAGGCCATAACCAGAAACACAGTAGAGCGATGGGCAGCAGCGTGCAGGCTGCCAAAGGTCCCAAGGACCACCTTGCTTGGAACAGTGGTCGATTGTCCATAAGATACCTCTATTGCCAACAGGAATCGGAGCGCCTTGTGAGCGCTCTGTCACGGGCTTCGCAAGTGTTTCGAAATCCCGTGTAACCATTTTGTCATCATTTTTAGATAGCCAGAACCTATGAGCGAATTGCCGGATACCGATTTCACCCAACGCTTCATCTTCGACGACCGCGATATCCGCGGTGAGTGGGTGGGGCTCGACCGCAGCTATGCCGAAGTGCTGGCGCGTCACCCGTACCCCCAACCTGTTGCCGCGCTGCTCGGTGAGCTGATGGCTGCCACCGCATTGCTGGTGGGCGCGCTGAAGTTCGATGGCTTGCTGATCCTGCAGGCACGTTCCCAGGGGCCGATCCCGCTGCTGATGGTGGAATGCTCCGGTGATCGCGAGATTCGCGGCGTTGCCCGTTACGAGGCGGACCAGATCGGCGCAGAGGCGACCCTGGCCCAGCTGATGCCCGACGGCCACCTGACCCTGACCATCGACCCGGTCAAAGGCCAGCGTTACCAAGGTACCGTCGACCTGGACGGCGCCAACCTGTCGGAATGCTTCACCAACTACTTCGTTCAGTCGCAGCAGCTCAATACCCGTTTCTGGCTCGATGCCAAGGACGGCAAGGCGCGCGGCCTGCTGTTGCAACAGTTGCCGGTAGACCGCCAGCGCGACGACGAAGAGCGCGCCGAGAGCTGGCAGCATGTAACGGCCCTCGCCAGCACGCTCAAAGCCGAAGAGTGGGTGCTGGACAACGAAACCCTGCTGCACCGCCTCTACCATGAAGACGCCGTGCGCCTGTTCGATATCGAGCCGCTGCGCTTCCACTGCAGTTGCTCGCGCGAGCGCTCCGGCAATGCACTGGTAAGCCTCGGCCAGCACGACGCCGAGCAGTTGGTCGAAGAGTGCGGTGGCACGGTGGAAATCGATTGCCAGTTCTGCAACGAGCGCTATTTCTTCGATGCAAGCGATGTCGCGCAACTGTTTGCCGGTGGCGGGACAGACACGGCGTCAGAAACTCGGCACTGAAACGATTAACTACAGGGAATTCTGCTGTCGAATTGCGCAAAAGCGCAGTAACGACAGGAGGGGCCTACTTTTTTTGGGCGTTTCTGGCATAATCCGGCCACTTTTTTCGCTGTAGTAGTTTTTTACAGACAACTACAAAACGTTTGGAGCACTCGGCCTCGGGCCGGATGGGGTATCTCATGACGCAAGCCAACAACACCGTGTACACCGACCTGAGCGTCGATAAGCTGGTAGAAGAAGCGCTGCAACGCGGTGAGGGCGTGCTGGCCGATACTGGCGCACTGGTGGTCGAGACCGGTCACCGCACTGGCCGTTCGCCGGCTGACCGTTTCATCGTCGAAGAACCTTCCACCCAGGCTGCCATCTCCTGGGGCCCGATCAACCGCAAGTTCCCGGCCGACAAGTTCGATGCCCTGTGGGACCGCGTCGAGGCGTTCAACAACGCCCAGGATCACTTCGTTTCCTACGTTCACGTAGGTGCGGCCGCCGAGCACTACCTGCCGGTGAAGATGACCACCCAGACTGCCTGGCAGAACCTGTTCGGCCGTTGCCTGTTCATCAACCCTGAGCAGTTCAACCCGGCTGGTCGTGACCAGTGGCAGATCCTCAACGTTGCCAACTTCGTTTGCGAGCCTGAGCGTGACGGCACCAACTCCGACGGCTGCGTGATCATCAACTTCGCCCAGAAGAAGGTGCTGATCGCTGGCATGCGTTACGCCGGTGAAATGAAGAAAGCCATGTTCTCGGTGCAGAACTTCCTGCTGCCGGCTGCCGACGTGCTGCCAATGCACTGCGCTGCCAACATCGGCGAAGAAGGCGATGTGACCCTGTTCTTCGGCCTGTCCGGCACTGGCAAGACCACCCTGTCGGCCGACGAAAGCCGTTACCTGATCGGTGACGACGAGCACGGTTGGGGCGAAGGCGTTGTCTTCAACATGGAAGGCGGTTGCTACGCCAAGTGCATCGACTTGTCCGAGAAGAACGAGCCGGTCATCTGGAAAGCCATCAAGCATGGTGCAGTGCTGGAAAACGTCGTGCTCGACGCCAACAAGCACGCCGACTACACCGACGTCAGCCTGACCCAGAACAGCCGTGCGGCCTACCCGCTGGAGCACGTTGCCAAGCGTTCTGAAGCGAACCTGGGCGGCGAGCCTAACGCGGTCATCTTCCTGACCTGCGACCTGACCGGCGTTCTGCCTCCGGTTTCGATCCTGAACAACGAACAGGCTGCCTACCACTTCCTGTCCGGTTACACCGCGCTGGTCGGTTCCACCGAAATGGGTTCGGGCGGCGGCATCAAGTCGACCTTCTCCACCTGCTTCGGCGCGCCGTTCTTCCCGCGCCCGGCTGGCGAGTACGCTGAGCTGCTGATCAAGCGCATCAACGGCTTCAACTCCAAGGTCTACCTGGTCAACACCGGCTGGACCGGTGGTGGCTACGGCGTTGGCAAGCGCTTCAGCATCCCGACCACCCGCGCCGTGATCGCTGCGATCCAGAGCGGCGCGCTGGTAGGTGCCGACACCGAGCACCTGGACATCATCAACCTGGACGTGCCAAAAGCCGTTCCGGGCGTTGATACCGAGCTGCTCAACCCGCGCACCAACTGGGCTGACAAAGCTGCCTACGACGAGGCCGCCAAAGGCCTGGCCAAGCTGTTCATCGAAAACTTCAAGAAGTTCGAAGTTTCCGACGCCATCAAGGCTGCTGGCCCACAGCTGTAAGCTGTCGTTAGCTGTAAAGAAAAGCCGCCTGAGATGGCGGCTTTTTTGTGCCTGAAGCTTTTGCACGATGACTAATGGCCTTTTCGCGGGCTGCCCGCAAAAAGGACGTAAAGACATCCTCCAGTCTGGATTTTCTGTTTCACTGTTAGCATCCATTGCGACCTCGCGAGACAGACAGATGACCGAAGCCCCACAGCGCAGTGCATTCGCCCACTTCCATCCCATCCTCACCCGCCCCCAGGACAACGACCTGAACGGCCACATCGCCGGTGCCACCGTGCATGGCTTTTTCGAAACCGCCATCCAGGCCTTCCTCGTCGAGCAAGCTGAGCTGGACCTGCGTGAAGGTGCGCTGGCGGCGTTCGTGGTCAGTTCGGCTGCGGACTTTTTCGCGCTGCCGGGTTTTCCGGATGTGCTTGAGGTGGGCCTGGGGGTGACGCGGTTGGCCGGCAGTACCGTGGAATACCGGTTGGCGCTGTATCGCCCTGGCGAAAGGGATGCGTGTGCGGCGGGGACGGTGGTGCAGGTGTTCATCGAGCGCTCAAGCGGCCGGCCTGTGCCGCTGCCTGAGGCGCTGCAGGCCATTCTCAGCGGCCTTCAGCTCGCCCCGCAGGCATAAAAAAGCCCCGCCGGGCGGGGCGGGGCTTTTGCTGCCAGGGCCAAGCCCTCAGGCATCAGTGGCGCCAGTGGCGCTTGTGCTTGCGGTGGCCGTAATGGTTGCCACGGTCATAGTGACGACGGTCGTCGTAGCTACGGCGGTAGCGGCGATCGTCATGGCGTTCGTCGTCGTCGGCCTTGTTGCCCATGTAGTTACCCAGCGCGCCACCGGCACCGCCGCCGGCTGCCGCACCAATATAGCTACCGGTGGTGCCGCCCACCGAGCGACCAACCACGTTGCCGCCTGCGGCGCCCAGCGCGCCACCGATGGCGGCCTCGCCACGCTGGCGTTTGTCGGCACCTAGGGCACCGCCGGCTGCGCCGCCCAGGCCGGCACCAATAGCGCCGCCCGTGCTACCACCGATGGAGTTGCCCACTACGGAGCCGAGTACCCCACCCAATGCGCCGCCAATGCCGGCCTCGGTATTGCCACCGGCCATGGCAACGCCGCTGAGCAAGCTGAAAGACAACAACAGAATCGAGGAGTACTTCTTCATCAAGAGAGCCTCATAAGGATGACGAGGCGAATTTGAGGCTATGGAGGCCGGCTGGCAATTGAAATCCGACGAGTAGCACGAGTTGTACACAATTCTCTAAGTTACTGTTTTCTAGGTGAAACTTTATTGTTTTTTGGCTGTCAGAGGTACTTATGACAAAGCCCTGAACCGTTACGGAACAGGGCTTTTTCGTTTTTGCCGTAAGCCTTTCGAGCGCTACAGAATACGCCCATCGTCCCGCGCACGTTCCAGCTTGATGGCAATGAATTTGGACGTCGGCGTATGGCTGCCATCGCCAATGCTCTCCAACGGCACCAGCGGGTTCACCTCTGGATAATAGGCCGCCGCCTGCCCGGCCGGGATATCGAAGGCCAGCAAGGTGAAGCCGTGCACACGGCGCACATGCTCATCCCCCCACAACGAGACGATGTCGACCTTCTGCCCCGGCTGGAAGCCAAGGCGGATGATGTCGGCCTCGTTGACGAACAGCACCTCACGCTGGCCGCGCACGCCTCGGTAGCGGTCATCCAGGCCATAGATGGTGGTGTTGTACTGATCGTGCGAACGCATCGACTGCATGACCAGGTCGGGCAATTGGCCGCTGGCCCGCACGCGCTCATCAAGCAAGGTGTCCGGCAGCAAGTTGGCCTTGAAATTGGCGCGCCCGGTGCTGGTCTGCCATTCGCGGTTGGCGGCGCTGTTGCCCAGGTAGAAGCCACCCGGCTCGCGCAGGCGCTGGTTGAAGCCGCTGAAGCCGGCAATGGTGTCGCCGATCAGGTCGCGGATGCGGTCGTAGTCGGCAACCAGCCAGTGCCAGTCGACCGGCTGCTTGCCCAGGGTGGCGGCAGCGATACCGGCAACCACCGCAGGCTCCGAGCGCATCTGCGTCGTCAGCGGCTTCAACTGGCCGTTGGAGGCATGGACCATGCTGAACGAGTCTTCCACGGTCACCGCCTGTGGCCCGTCGGCCTGCAGGTCGATATCGGTACGGCCCAGGCACGGCAGGATCAATGCCTGTTTGCCGTGCACCAGGTGGCTGCGGTTGAGTTTGGTGCTGATGTGCACGGTCAGCTCGCAGTTGCGCAGCGCCTGCGCGGTACGCGCGGTGTCTGGCGTGGCCTGGGCGAAGTTGCCGCCCAAGCCGATGAACACCTTGGCACGGCCGTCGAGCATGGCGTGGATGGCTTCGACGGTGTTGTGGCCGTTGTGCCGCGGCACGGGGAAGTTGAAGCGCTTCTCGAGGGCGTCGAGCAGTGCCAGCGGCGGGCGCTCGTTGATACCCATGGTGCGGTCGCCCTGCACGTTGCTGTGGCCACGCACCGGGCACAGGCCGGCGCCAGGCGCGCCGATGTTGCCGCGCAGCATCTGCAGGTTGACGATTTCCTGGATGGTCGGCACCGAATGGCGATGCTGGGTGATACCCATCGCCCAGCACATGATCACCCGCTTGCCACGGCAATACATGCGCGCGGCCAGCTCGATGTCGGCCAGGGCCAGGCCGGATTGCGTCTGGATATGCGCCCACGGCGTGGCATCGACCACTGCCAGGTAGTCATCGACGCCGTGACCATGCTCGGCGATGAAAGCATGGTCGAACACAGCAGGTTCGCCGTTGGCCTGGGCCTCACGTTCCCACTGCAGGACGAACTTGGCCATGCCGCGCAGCAGCGCCATATCGCCACCAAGGGCCGGGCGGAAGAACGCGGTGTTGGTCGGCCGGTCGCTGTTGGTCAACATCTCCAGCGGGTTCTGCGGGTGCTGGAAACGCTCCAGGCCACGCTCTTTCAGCGGGTTTACGCACACCACCTGGGCGCCGCGTTTCACCGCATCGCGCAGCGGGTCGAGCATGCGTGGGTGGTTGGTGCCCGGGTTCTGGCCCCAGACGAAGATCGCATCGGCATGCTCGAAGTCGTCGTAGGTGACCGTGCCCTTGCCGACGCCGACGCTTTGCCCCAGGGCCACGCCGCTGGCTTCGTGGCACATGTTCGAGCAATCGGGGAAGTTGTTGGTGCCGTAGGCCCGCACGAACAGCTGGTAGAGGTAGGCGGCTTCGTTGCTGGCCCGCCCCGAGGTGTAGAACTCGGCCTGGTCAGGGGTGGCCAGGTTGTTCAGTTCGCGGGCGATCAGGGCAAAGGCGGCATCCCAACTGATGGGCTGGTAGCGGTCCTGTAGTGCGTCGTAGACCATCGGTTCGGTCAGGCGCCCCTGGTACTCCAGCCAGTAATCGCTCTGCTCGCGCAGCGCGCTGACGCTGTAGCGGGCGAAAAAGGCGGCGTCCACGCGGCGCTTGGTGGCTTCCCAGTTGACCGCCTTGGCGCCGTTCTCGCAGAACTTGACCATGCCGCTTTCGGGCGAATCTCCCCAGGCGCAGCCGGGGCAGTCGAAGCCGCCGTTCTGGTTGGTCTTGAGCAGCGCGCGGATGTTCTTCAGTGCGTTATCGCTGCCGACCCAAGCCTTGGCCACGCTGCGCAACGCGCCCCAGCCTCCGGCGGGGCCGTGGTAGGGCTTGTAGCGAGGGGGGGCGGCTGGGGCGTTGTCAGGGAGGGGCTGGTACGAGGTCACGGCTGTTACGACTCCGCCGCTGGGCTGTAGACCCGCGGTGCACTGTGTTTGGGCAAGTGAATGAGGTTGAGGTTGTGCTTGCGCGCCCATTGCAGGGCCAGGCCGGTGGGTGCCGAGAGGCTGACCAGGGTCTGGATGCCGGCACGCAGCACCTTCTGGATCAGCTCCAGGCTGCAGCGGCTGGTGACGATGGCCAGGCCGCCGGTGCTGTCGATGCCTTGGCGCAGCAGGGCTCCGATCAGTTTGTCGAGGGCGTTGTGCCGGCCGATGTCTTCGCGGCCGAGCAGCAGTTCGCCGTTACGGTCCATGAACAGTGCCGCATGCACCGCGCCGCAATGCTGGCCGAGCGGCTGGAAGGCGTCGATACGCCCACGCAGGCCTGCCAGCCAGTGCGCAGGCGGCAAGGGCGCGCCGGGCAGTTCGGCCAGCTCGGGCAGTGCCTGCTCGAGTGCCTCGACCCCGCACAGGCCGCAGCCGCTGGTGCCGGCCAGCTGGCGGCGCTGGTTCTTCAGGTTCCAGAAGGCACGGCTGGAGATTTCCAGGTCGGCGTACAGGGCCGAACCGCTGCCGGACAGCTTGAGGTCATAGATCTCGTGGGTGCCTTCGACAAGCCCGGCGCCGACGCTGAAGCCGACGGCAAAGTCTTCAAGGTCGGTAGGGCTGACCAGCATCACCGCTTGGTTGAGGCCGTTGTAGGCAATGGCCAAGGCCACTTCTTCGGCCAGGGGCGTACTGGCGCGCTCGGCGTCGCCGAGCTGGGCATAATCGTAGGTGTTGCTGGCGGCGGGCAAGGCCAAAGGCGATGAGGCCGCGCAGACCGGAGGTTTGCTGTTCATCGGGGCTGGCTACCGGCGGCGATTTGATAGCCCAAGCCTAGGCCTGTGGGACGGTCTCGTCTAATCGCTAGGGTCTATGCCTTGATAGACCGCGTCGATTGGCCGCGGCAGGGGCATATCGGGTAATCCTGGCCTAGACTCCTGGCTCCGAGGTTTTATCAACAAGGAGAACGCAATGAGCCTGTTCAGTTTCGTGAAGGAAGCCGGCGAGAAGTTGATCGACCTGCTGACCCCCGGTAATGCCAATGCCGAGGACCAGTTGAAAAAGCACGTGGAAAGCGTCGGCCTGGGTAATCCGGACATCACCGCCACTGTAGAGGGCGACACGATCATCCTCAAAGGCGAGGTTGCCAGCCAGGAGGAGAAAGAGAAGATCATTCTGGCGGCGGGCAACATCAACGGTGTGGCCAGCGTTGATGATCAGATCACCGTAACAGGGCCGGTCGTTCAGGCGGCGCGCTTCGTTACCGTGAAAAAGGGTGACACGCTGTCAGCCATTGCCGTAGTCGTGTATGGCAATGCCAACCAGTACAACAAGATCTTCGAGGCCAACAAGCCGATGCTGTCGCACCCGGACAAGATCTATCCGGGGCAGGTGTTGCGCATTCCGGACTGATAGATCGTGCTGGCTCTTTCGCGGGGCAAGCCCGCTCCCACAGGCACCCTGCAATGCTCAAGGGTTTTGCTTACCTGTGGGGGCGGGCTTGCCCCGCGAAGAGGCCCTCAAAGACCCGACAACAAATCCCGGTAATCCTCTACCGCGGCAAACTCCTGGGTATCGCGCGGCGCTGCCTGGCTGTCCGGTTGCCTCACTGCCAGCAAGTGCCCGACCCCAAACTGCCGTGCGCTGCGCAAAATGGCCAGGGTGTCGTCGATAAACAGGCTGCGCGCCGGGTCGAAGCCGATATCCGCCTGCAACGCATCCCAGAACTGTGGGCTTTCCTTGGGGTAGCCATAGTCATGCGAACTGATCAGCCGCTCGAAGTACGGCGCCAGTTCTACCCGCTCCAACTTCAGTGACAACGAATCGCGGTGGGCATTGGTGATCATCACCACGCGCTTGCCCGCCTGGCGGATGGCGGCCAGGAAGGTGTCGGCATCCGGGCGCAGGGCGATCAGGTCGGCGATCTCGCGCTTGAGCTCACGGATCGGCAGCTTCAGCTCACGGCTCCAGAAGTCCAGGCAGTACCAGTTGAGCGTGCCAGCATTGCGCTCGAACAGCGGCTGCAGCTCCATTTCTGCCATGGCCCGGCTGACGCCATGCAGCTCGGCATAGCGCTGGGGCAGGTGGTCCAGCCAGAATCGGTTGTCGTAGTGCAGGTCGAGCAGCGTGCCGTCCATGTCCAGCAGGACGGTATCGATGGCAGACCAGGGAAGAACAGACATGGGAAACTCTCGTTCAGTCGGCTAGCCACGGTATAGTAACCCGTTCACGCCCAGGAGCTGCCCCATGCGCCAGAAACCCACCGTCCTCAACCGCGAAATCGTCGCCAGCAGCCGCCTGTTCCGCGTCGAGGCCGTGCAATTGCGCTTCAGTAATGGTGCCGAGCGCACCTACGAGCGACTGGTCGGCCGGGGCAACGGTTACGGGGCGGTGATGATCGTGGCGATGCTCGACGCCGAACATGCTGTGCTGGTCGAGGAATACTGCGGCGGCACGGACGAATACGAGCTGTCGTTGCCCAAGGGCCTCATCGAACCGGGCGAGGACGTGCTGGCGGCGGCAGACCGGGAGCTCAAGGAAGAGGCCGGTTTTGGGGCGCGGCAACTGGAGCACCTGACCGAACTGTCGCTGTCGCCTGGCTACATGAGCCAGAAGATCCAGGTGGTGCTGGCGACCGACCTGTATGAAGAGCAGCTTGAAGGTGATGAGCCGGAGCCGATGCGGGTCGACAAGGTCAACCTGCGCGAGCTGTCGGCCCTGGCCATGCACCCGCAGTTCACCGAGGGCCGCGCCTTGGCGGCGCTGTACCTGGCGCGCGACCTGCTGAGCCAGCGGGGGCTGCTGGAGCTATGAACGACCTGCAGCTGATGCACGAAGTGGTCAAGCTGGCCCAGGTGGCGGGCCAGGCGATTCTGCCGTTCTGGCGCGCCGATGTGGCGGTCAGCAACAAGGCCGACGATTCACCGGTCACTGCGGCAGACCTGGCGGCGCACCGGGTCATTGCCGATGGCTTACTGGCGCTGGCGCCGCACATCCCGGTGCTGTCCGAGGAAGACTGCGACATCTCGCTGGCCGAGCGCCAGGGCTGGAGCCGCTGGTGGCTGGTCGACCCGCTGGACGGCACCAAGGAATTCATTGCAGGCAGTGAAGAGTTCACGGTCAACATCGCGCTGATCGAAAACGCTGAGGTGGTGTTTGGCGTGGTGTCGATGCCGACCAACGGGCGCTGTTACTTTGGCGGCCGCCAGTTGGGTGCCTGGCGTGCCGAGGCGGGTGAAGCGGCCGAGCCGATCCAGGTACGCAATGCACCGCCTGCCGATGGCCGTTTCACCGTGGTCGCCAGCCGTCGTCATTCCAGCCCGGAGCAAGAAGCGCTGCTGGCCGGGCTAGGGGCTGCGGTGGGGGACCTGGCACTGGCCAATATCGGCAGCTCGCTGAAGTTCTGCCTGCTGGCCGAAGGCAGCGCCGATTGCTACCCGCGCCTGGCGCCGACTTCGCAGTGGGACACTGCTGCGGCGCAGGGTGTGGTCGAAGGTGCCGGTGGCGAGGTCATCGAGCTGGACGGCCAGCCGTTCCGCTATCCGCCGCGTGAGTCACTGCTGAACCCGTTTTTCCTGGCCTTGCCCAGCGCTGCCAGCTGGCGCCAGGCCTTGATCGACCTGTCGCGCCGCGCCTACAACAACTAGGGTGCGTGCAGGCAATCAGCGGTGCAGAACGTACTGCCCGCTGAACTGCACGGCCGGTTCGTCGCTGCCGGCATTGCTGACGGTAGTCTCCAGCGTCAGCCGCGCCCGCCCACGGCGCTGGTACATCGTCACGAAGCGCGCCCAGCTCTTTTCATCCGGCGCCGCACAGCGGGCCACCGCCGTACCGGTGACCGGCAACGGGTAACTGATCTGCCCCTCCTGGATGACGATATGCCCGTCATCGATGCCCAACTCGCGCAAGCGCAGGTGCAGCCACCCCCAGCCCACCAGTACCGCAGCGCAGTACAAGCTGCCGCCGAACATGGTGCTCTTGTGGTTGACGTTGGCCGCCAGCGGCAGTTGCAGGCGCAGGGTGTGCTGCTGCCAGTCGATGACCTTCAGGCCCATTTCCCGCGTGAGAGGGATGTCGCTGTGCAGTACGCCCTGCAGGTACTGGCTGTCGGTGCTCATGGGCGGTTGTCCTCCTGGTCGTCGTGCCCGCCGCTGCCGCCGTCAAAACTGAGGCTGTGCTTGCGCAGCTTGTCATGCAAGGTCTTGCGTGGAATGCCCAGTGCCTCGGCCAGGCTGCGCATGGAGCTGTGGGGTTGGGCAAGCTCGGCGGCAATCAGCGAGCGCTCGAACTGCTCGACCTGTTCGCTGAGGTTGCCGGCCACTACCACCGGCGCCGGCGTTGTCGCAGCCGGTGCCTGGCCGTCGAGGGCAAGCTCAAGGCCCAGGGCAAAGCGTTCGGCAGCGTTCTGCAGCTCCCGCACATTGCCAGGCCAGGCGTGGCGCAGCAGCATGGCGCGCTGGGCGGGCTGCAGGGTGTGCGGCGTCAAGCCGTGGCGCTGGCTGGCGGCATCGGCGAAGTGCTGGAACAACACCAGGATGTCGTCACCGCGCTCACGCAGCGGGGGTATGCGCAGCGGCGCCACGTTCAGGCGGTAATACAGGTCGGCGCGGAAGCGCCCCTGGTCGGCGGACTGGCGCAGGTCTTCCTTGGTGGCCGCAATGATGCGGATATCCAGCGGGATCAGCTGGTTGCCGCCCAGGCGCTCGACCACCCGCTCCTGCAACATGCGCAGCAGTTTGACCTGAACATCCAGGCTCATGCTTTCGATTTCATCGAGAAACAGCGTGCCGCCATTGGCGAATTCGAACTTGCCGATGCGCCGCTTCTGCGCACCGGTGAAGGCGCCAGGTTCGTGGCCGAACAACTCGCTCTCGACCACCGACTCGGCCAGTGCCCCGGCGTTGATCGCCACGAATGGCCCGTCACGGCGGCTGGACAGGTCGTGCAGGGCACGGGCCACCACCTCTTTGCCGGCACCGGTCTCACCCAGTATCAGCACATCGGCGCGGGTACCGGCCAAGGCGCCGATCTGCTCGCGCAGGCGCAGCATCGACGGCGACTGGCCCACCAGGCGCGTGGCCAGTTGCTGGCGGTCGCTCAAGGCCAGGCGCAGGCTGCGGTTGTCCAGCACCAGGCGGCGCAGGGCCAGGGCGCGGCGCACGCTGTCGAGCAGGGCGTCGCTGGCAAACGGTTTTTCAAGGAAGTCATAGGCACCGGCGCGCATCGCCTGTACCGCCAACGGCACATCGCCGTGGCCGGTAATCAGCAGCACCGGCAGCTCGCTGTCGCGCCCGTGCAGTTGCTCCAGCAGTTGCAGGCCATCGATGCCAGGCATGCGGATGTCGCTGACCACCACACCGGGCCAGTCGGCTTCGATACGCTCGGCCAGGCCTTGGGCATCGGCCAGCGCCACCACCTTGAGCCCGGCAAGGTCCAAGGTCTGGCTCAGCGCTTGGCGCAGGTGGGGGTCGTCGTCGACCAGAATGACCTGGGCTTGGCTGTCGATCAGTGTCTCGGGGGTCATGCCGAGGGGTCCTCCGAATTGGGCAGGGTAGCGCCGGGTGCGGCCACGCGCAGTTGCAGGGTAAGCAAGGCGCCGCCTTCAGGGTGGTTGGCCAGTAGCAGTTCACCGCCCAGCGCGCGCATCAGGCTTTCGCAGATGGCCAGCCCCAGGCCCAGGCCCTGGGTGCGGGTCTTGGTGGTGAAGAACGGCTCCTTGGCATGCTCCAGCGCCTGGCGGCTGAAGCCAGGGCCGTTGTCGCGGATGAACAGGTAGACGTAGCCATCGCGCTGTTCGGCACTCAGCCACAGACGGCGCGGGTTGGCCTTTTCGGTCAGGGCGTCGAGGGCGTTGGCCAGCAAGTTGCCCAGTACCTGGCGCAGGCGGGTTTCGCCGGCCTGTACCCACAACGTGGCCTCTGGCAGGTCGCGGATCAGCTCGACGGCCATCGCGCGGCGGCGCTTGGCCAGCAAGGCCAGGGCATCGTCCAGTGCCGGCTGCAGGGCCACGCTCTCCGGGGCGTGGCGGTCGCGGCGGGCGAAGGCGCGCAGGTGGGCGATGATAGAGGCCATGCGCCCGGTCAGTTCACCGATCAGCTTGAGGTTGCCGCGGGCGTCGTCGGTGCGTTGATGGTCAAGCAAGATCTCGGCGTTCTCGGCGTAACTGCGAATGGCCGCCAGCGGCTGGTTGAGCTCGTGGCTGATACTCGCCGACATGGTGCCCAGCACCGACAGCTTGCCGGCCTGGACCAGTTCGTCCTGAGCCCGCACGGCTTCCTGCTGGGCATTTTCACGTTCCAGCACGGCACTTTTGAGGCGGGTATTGAGGCCTTCGAGGTCGGCGGTACGTTCGGCCACGCGCTTTTCCAGCTCTTGGCGGCCACGGGCCTCGAAGTCGATACGGTCGATGTAGTGGCGCCGCCGCTGCATCACCAGGCCGGCCAGCAGCATCATCACCAGCAGCGTGCCGGCGCCGATGGCCATCACCGTCTGCACCGAGCGGTCGACCAGCATGCGTGGCGCGAGGATGCTGACTTGCCAGCCGGTTTCCTTGATGTCGCGGGTCTGGGTGATCCACGCATTCTGGCTGAGCAGCAGCGGCTGCGGGGCCTGGGTTGGGTACGGCTGGATGGCGATGATCGCCTGGCGCTCGGCCTCGGTCAGCGCGCGGGTGGCACGGAAGCGCCAGTCGGGCCGTGAGGTCAGGATCACCACGCCGTTATGGTCGGTCAGCAAGAGTTGCTCTGGGGTGCGGCCCCAGAGGGTTTCGGTGTGGTCCAGGTCGACCTTGACCACCAGCACGCCAACGATGCGCTCGCGGTCCCGCACCGCTGCGGCGAAGAAGTAGCCACGCTTGGCCGAGGTGGTGCCCTGGCCGAAGAAGCGCCCCAGGTGGCCGGCCATGGCCTCGTTGAAGTAAGGGCGGAAGGCGAAGTTACGGCCGACGAAACTGTCGTGCTTGTCCCAGTTGGAGGCGGCCAGGGTGTTGCCGCTGACGTCCATCAGGTACATGACCTCGGCACCGGTCTGCTGGACGATGTTCTTGAGCAGGCGGTTGGCGTTGGTCACCGCTTCCAGGCGGAACGGGTCAGCCAGCACGCCGCGCAGGGCCGGCAGGTCGCCGAGGATCTGCGGCAGGGTTTCGTAGCGGTGCAGGGTGCCGAGCAGGTTGGCGACGTACAGGTCGAGGGTCTGGCGGTTCTGTGAGGCCAGTTCTTCCTGGTAGTAGCGCTCGGCCAGGTGATGCAGCGGCCACAGCAGCGGGGCCAGGCACAGGGCCAGCAGGGCCAGGCTGCGCCAGCGGGGACGGCGTGGGGGCGTGGGTTTTGCAATCATCACGTAAGTGCGCCAGAAAAGTCTGACGCAATTATGCGCTACTTGAGGCAGTCGATCAGCGCCTGCTGCCAGTGTGGCAGGCGGATGTGCCATTCGTGGGCCAGGCGTGAGCAGTCCAGGCGTGAGTTGAGCGGCCTGCGGGCCGGCGTGGGGTAGTCGCTGGACGGGATTGGCAGCAGTTCGGCGCAGGGCAGGCCTTGGGCCTTGAGTTGCTCGGCGATGGCCTGGGCGAAGCCGAACCAGGACGTCTCGCCTTGCGCGGTGAGGTGGTAGGTGCCCCAGGCGCCCGCCTGCCCGGCCTGCCAACGTTCGACCAATACACGGGTGCTGGCGGCAATGCTGCCGGCCCAGGTCGGTGCGCCGATCTGATCGTCGACAATGCGCAGTTGAGGCTTCTCTTGCAGCAGGCGCTGCAGGGTCAGCAGAAAGTTGCGCCCGTACAGCGAATAAACCCAGCTGGTGCGCAGGATCAAGTGCTGGCCGGCCACTGCGGCAATCGCCTGCTCGCCTGCAAGTTTGCTTTGGCCGTAGACCCCCAGGGGGTTGGGGGCGTCTTGTTCGGTATAGGGCGTGGCCTTGCTGCCGTCGAAAACGTAGTCGGTGGAGTAGTGGATAAGCGGCGCGCCGAGCCGTGCCGCTTCTTCGGCAAGTACGCCAGGGCCGTGGGCATTGATCGCAAAGGCGCGCTCTGGCTCGTGCTCGGCCTGGTCGACCGCCGTGTAGGCACCCGCATTGATGATCAGGTCGGGGGCCAGCTGGCGCAGCGGGCCACGCAGGGCCTCGGGCTGGGCCAGGTCCAGTTGCTCGCGCCCGAGCACGTGAAGCTCGCCAAGGCCTACCAGCTGCGCCTGCAGCGCCTGGGCTACCTGGCCGTTACGGCCACATACGACAATCTTCATGGCAGCAGTTGCGCCTCACTCAGCGGTACGCCGACCTTGTCCTTTTCCGACAGCACCGGCGGCCCTTCGAGTTGCCAGTCGATGGCCAGCTGCGCGTCGTCCCAGCGGATGCAACGGTCGGCGCCTGGGTTGTAGTAGTCGGTGGTCTTGTAGAGGAACTCGGCCGTTTCGCTGACCACCGCAAAACCGTGGGCAAAGCCAGGTGGAATCCACAATTGGCGATGATTGTCGGCCGACAGGTGCACGGCAACCCACTGGCCGAAAGTTGGCGAGCTCTTGCGCACATCCACGGCAATATCGCGGATCTCGCCCTGTACCACGCGCACCAGTTTGCCTTGGGTGTTTTCCACCTGATAGTGCAGGCCGCGCAACACGCCCTTGAGGGAGCGGGAGTGGTTGTCCTGGACGAAGTCCACGGCAACGCCGGTCTGCTTGGCAAACTCACGGGCGTTGAAGGCTTCGAAGAAGAAGCCTCGGCTGTCACCGTATACCGTCGGTTCGATGATCAGTACATCAGGGATCTCGGTGGGGATGATGTTCATGCAGACTCGTTAGCCAGTTTGCCCAGGTACTGACCGTAACCGGTCTTCTTGAATTTTTCAGCCTTGGCCAGCAACTGGTCACGGGTGATCCAGCCCTTGTTGAAGGCGATTTCTTCCAGGCAGGCCACCTTCAGCCCCTGGCGATTCTCGATGGTCTGCACATATTGCGAGGCATCCAGCAGGCTCTCGTGAGTCCCGGTATCGAGCCAGGCAAAGCCGCGGCCAAAGCGCTCCACGCGCAGGTCGCCGCGCTTGAGGTAGGCATTGGTGACATCGGTGATTTCAAGTTCGCCCCGCTCGGAGGGGCGGATGCCCTTGGCAATTTCGATCACGTCGTTGTCGTAGAAGTACAGGCCCGTCACCGCATAGCTGGACTTGGGCTTGAGGGGCTTTTCTTCGATGGACAGGGCGTTGCCTTGCTCGTCGAACTCGACCACGCCGAAGCGCTCCGGGTCCTTGACCCAATAGCCGAATACCGTGGCGCCACTCGGGTGGTTGACCGCGCGCTGCAACTGTTCGGTGAAGCTCTGGCCGTGGAAGATGTTGTCGCCAAGAATGAGGCACACCGAGTCATCGCCGATGAACTGCTCGCCGATCAGAAATGCCTGGGCCAGGCCATCGGGCGAGGGCTGCTCGGCATAGTTGATGTGGATGCCGAACTGGCTGCCGTCGCCGAATAGCTGGCGATACTGGGGCAGGTCCTGGGGTGTCGAGATCAGCAGGATTTCGCGGATATCGGCGAGCATCAGCACCGAAATCGGGTAGTAGATCATCGGTTTGTCGTAAATCGGCAGCAGTTGCTTGGAAACCCCAAGGGTGATGGGGTGCAGGCGTGTGCCGGATCCTCCGGCCAGGACGATGCCCTTGGTCATGCAATGAGCTCCTTGATGTCGGTATTGCCCAGGCGTTCACCCTGGTAGCTGCCATCCTGGACATGACGGCACCATTGCAGGTTGTCCAGGTACCACTGCACCGTCTTGCGCAGCCCGCTGGCGAAGGTTTCTTGCGGTACCCAGCCCAGTTCCCGTTCGATCTTGCTGGCATCGATGGCATAGCGCAGGTCGTGGCCGGGGCGGTCCTGGACGTAGCTGATCAGGTCTGCATAGCGGGCCACGCCTTGCGGGTGCTGCGGCGCCAGCTCTTCGAGCAGGGCGCAGATGGCGTGCACCACGTCGAGGTTCTTCTGCTCGTTGTGGCCACCGATATTGTACGTTTCGCCGACCTGTCCGTGGCTCACTACTTCAAGCAACGCCCGGGCGTGGTCTTCGACGAACAGCCAGTCACGTACTTGCTGGCCATTGCCATACACCGGCAGTGGCTTGCCGGCCAAGGCATTGAGGATCATCAGCGGGATCAGCTTTTCGGGGAAATGGTAAGGGCCGTAGTTGTTCGAGCAGTTGGTGATCAGCACCGGCAGCCCATAGGTGCGGTGCCAGGCGCGCACCAGGTGGTCCGAGGCGGCCTTGCTCGCCGAATAGGGGGAGCTGGGCGCATACGGCGTGGTCTCGTGAAACAGGTCGTTGGCGCCATGCAGGTCGCCATAGACTTCGTCGGTGGAGATATGGTGAAAACGGAACGCACGGCGCTGCTCGGCCGGCAGCTGGCTCCACCAGGCGCGGGTGGCTTCGAGCAGGGCGTAAGTGCCGACGATGTTGGTCTGGATGAACGCGGCCGGGCCGTCGATCGACCGGTCCACATGGGACTCGGCTGCCAGGTGCATGATCGCCCCAGGCTGAAAGCGTTCGAGCACGGCGCTGACGGTTGCCGAGTCGGCGATATCGGCCTGGACGAATTCGTATCGGGTGTTGTTGGCGATGCTCTGCAGCGATTCGAGGTTGCCGGCGTAGGTCAGCTTGTCGAGGTTGAGCACTTCGTGTTCGGTGTTGTCGATCAGGTGGCGGACCAGCGCCGAGCCAATGAAGCCGGCGCCGCCTGTGACGAGTATGCGCATCTCAAATGGCCTCTGGAAAACCAAGTTCTATGGCATGCAGCCTAGCTCGTCGGCTAGGGTGGTGGCAGACAAATATCATGGGTTTGGCGGGAAGGCTTGGGGTTATTTCGATTGATATCGGTGTAATTGGTTTGATTGTTCAATTAGACAGGCTTTTTTGCTTTTAATACCGATATATATCGGTTATAAATTTGCGATAGCCGGGGGCGCTTTGCGCCCCATCGCGACGCAAGGCCGCTCCTACACACACACTACCAACGCCCCAGTGCACATCGGCTCAGGGCCTACGCAGAGGTTAACCATGAAAACCCTCAACTCCACCCCCCGTGCCGACGGCTTCCATATGCCCGCTGAATGGGCGCCGCAGACCCAGGTCTGGATGGTCTGGCCGGAGCGTTCGGACAACTGGCGCCTGGGTGGCAAACCGGCGCAGGCTGCGCATGTGACGCTGGCCAAGGCCATCGCCCGCTTTGAGCCGGTGACCGTGGGGGTTTCCGCTGGCCAGTACGAAAACGCCCGTCGCCAACTCGACCTGCCGAACATCCGCGTGGTGGAAATCAGCAATGACGATGCCTGGGTGCGCGATACCGGCCCAACCTTCGTCATCAACGACCACGGCGAAGTGCGCGGTGTGGACTGGGGCTTCAATGCCTGGGGCGGTTTCGAGGGCGGCCTCTACGCGCCCTGGAACCGTGACGAGGAACTGGCCGCCAAGGTACTGGAAATGGAGCGCTGCCAGCGCTACCAGACCGAGGGCTTCGTGCTGGAAGGTGGCTCGATCCACGTGGACGGCGAAGGCACCGTGATCACCACCGAGGAATGCCTGCTCAACCGCAACCGCAACCCGCACCTGGGCCGTGAACAGATCGAGGCGGTGCTGCGCGAGCACCTGGCGGTCGACACCGTGGTCTGGCTGCCGGACGGCTTGTACAACGACGAAACCGACGGCCACGTCGACAACTTCTGCTGTTACGTGCGCCCAGGTGAAGTGTTACTGGCCTGGACCGATGATTCCAACGACCCCAACTACGCACGCTGCCACGCCGCGCTGGAGGTGCTGAAAAACACCCGCGATGCCAAAGGCCGTGAGTTCGTGGTGCACAAGATGCCGATTCCGGGCCCGCTGTATGCCACTGCCGAAGAATGTGACGGTGTCGACCAGGTGGCCGGTAGCCAGGAGCGCGACCCGTCGGTACGTCTGGCCGGCTCGTATGTGAACTTCCTGATCGTCAACGGTGGCATCATCGCGCCAAGTTTCGATGACCCTGCAGATGCCCAGGCCAGAGCGATCCTGGCCAAGATCTTCCCGGACCACGAAGTGGTGATGATCCCTGGCCGTGAGCTGCTGCTGGGCGGGGGCAATATCCATTGCCTGACCCAACAGCAACCCGCGCCGCTCAAGCGCTGAAGCCACGCTGAACGAAGAGGCCCGTCATCTGACGGGCTTTTTATTTCAGGCGACGTCCGGCGCCGCGAATGGCATATGTTTTGTATTGTTTTTCAACGAGATAGCTCGGCTTGGCCGGGCGCTTGGATCTGTAACAATACCTACGTAGATTAGCCGCTCACGGGCAAGGGAGTACGTGTGGAAATGAACGCAGCAAGTGAGTCGGCTTTGTGCCCATCGGCAGTGAATCATCAATCGCTCAAAGTTCTGGCGCAGTGGTTGAAGCACCATGGAAGCAAACAGGTCAGGACGACCGACCCACGACGTCTGCTTGCCGGGCGATACCCCCAAGGGCTGATCAGTGACGCGGAGATGCAAGCGCTGATGGCGGTGTGGCACTGACCGTATCGGGCTAGCCTGCACCGGCCCTGACACCGGTGCAGGCAGTAAACATCAGAAGCGGTAAGTGCTCGTCACCACCAGGCTGCGCGGGTCACCCGGTTGAATCTGCGCGGCGCTGGTCGCCGAGCTGTAGTAGGTCTTGTCGGCAATGTTGTTCAACGCCGCGCGCACATCCCAATCGTGCGTGCGGTAGCCGGCGAGCGCATCCCAGCGGCCATAACCCGGCATTACCGTGGTGTTCTGGTTGTCGGCATAACGGTCACCCACCAGCGTCAGCCCCGTCTCGGCGTACCAGCCCAGCTCCGGCTTCCAGGTCACGAACAGGCTGGCGTTGCGCTTGGCCACGTCGTTGATGCGGTTGCCTTCCTGGTTGTTGTTGTCCTTGACGATGGTGGCATCCTGCAGGCCGATGCCCCCGCGCACGTACCAGTTGCCGACGATGTTGCCGGTAGCGGTCAGCTCGATGCCGCGCGAGCGTTGCAAGCCGGTGAGCACAATGATTTCCGGGTTGTTGGCGTCACGCGTGCGGCGGTTGTACAGCTCCAGTTCATACACCGCGAGGGTGGTGGTCAGGCGCTGGTCGAGCCAGTCGCTCTTGACCCCGATTTCCTTCTGCCGGGTCATCTCTGGCCCGGTGTCGTTGGTGTTGCCCGGCGCGCCCGGGGTGATGCCGATCAGGCCACCGCCCACGGGCGAGAAGGTCTTGCTCCACGACGCATAGAACGAGTGATCACGCCACGGCGTATACACCACACCCAGGCGCGGGCTGGTGGTGTTGCTGTCCTGCGGCTCGGAAATGCCCTTGATCTTGTTGGTGGTTTCCACCTCGAACTGGTCGA
This sequence comes from Pseudomonas sp. SWRI77, assembly GCF_014269105.1. Taxonomy (NCBI): domain Bacteria; kingdom Pseudomonadati; phylum Pseudomonadota; class Gammaproteobacteria; order Pseudomonadales; family Pseudomonadaceae; genus Pseudomonas; species Pseudomonas sp. SWRI77. Next base: position 22,740 of record NZ_JABWRV010000039.1, read on the forward strand.
AGCGCACGCCCGCGAGGATTTGCCATTGATCGTTCAGGCGGACCTGGTCCTGAAGGTACAGGCCACGGCTTTCGACAACGGTGTGGTTGTTGCTCGACACCAGCAGCGGCCCATTGTGCTGCAGGTTACGGTTGGGGTTGCCCACGTCCAGGCTCGGCACCGTACCCGTCGGGGCGGTGTACAGGGTCGGGTCACGCCGTTGGCTGCCGAACTCCAGGCCCACCAGCAGTTTGTGCTCCAGCCCCAGGGTGTTGAAGTCGCCCTCGGCTTCCAGGTTGTTGAACAGGTTGCGGGTGTTCAGGTCTTGCTGCCAGCGCTGGCGGGTGACGGTGTTGTTGCTGGCGTTGTAGCCCGTGGCGTAGGTGTTGTCGAACTCGCTGTCGAGCTTGAAAAGGCCAAGGGTGTGGCGCAGTTGCCAGGCTTCGTTTAGCTGGTAGTTCAACCGCGAGCGCAGCGACTGGGCGCGGTCGTCGATGTAGTCGCGCTGGGTATCGCCATAGGTGGTGCTGCGGCTTACGTCTGCCGGGCGGCCGTTGACGCCAGGGATGCCGCGGTCGGGCGTGCGGTTGTAGCGGCTGTATTCGTATTGCACCAGCCAGTTCAGGTCCGGCGTCAGTTGCCAGCTCATCGAGGGCGCGAACAGTTGGCGGCTGCCATCGATGCCATCGCGGAAGCTGTTGCTGTCCTCGTTGCCCAGGTTCAGGCGCAGGCTGATGGTGTCGCTGGGGTCGGCACTCAGGTCGGCGTACAGGCTGCGCAGGTCTTGGCTGCCGCCTTGCGCCTCGATGCTCGAACGGCGGCCGTGCTCGGGCGCCTTGCTGACGCGGTTGACGATGCCACCCTGGCTGCCACGGCCGTACAGCACTGCGGCCGGCCCTTTGAGCACTTCGACACGCTCAATGTTGTTGAGGTCGCGAATGTACTGGCTGTCATCGCGAACACCGTCCAGATAGAAGTCGTTGCTGGCATCGAAGCCGCGGATGCGCACGCTGTCGAAACGGGTGTCGGCGCCGCTGCTGACGTTGGGGATACCCTCGAGTGCCTTGCCCAAGGTGTTGCTGCCGTAATCCAGCACGTTGGCGGTTTTCACCGTGTCGATGGCCTGGGGTACATAGCGCACCGGCGTCGAGGTGCGCGTCGCGGTACTCACCTCCTTGACCCGCGGGTTGTCCTGTTCACGCTCGCTTTCGGCGGTGACCGACAGTTCCGGCAGGGTAGTGGTGGCGGCGTTGGCGAGGCTGGCGCTGAACAGCAGCGACAAGCCCAGCGGCAGGGGGGAAAGGCGGCAGGGTACAAGCATGGACACATCCGGACCGAGGCAGGTGAAAAGAAGGTGCGAATGGTAATGCTTGCTATTTACTGTTGCTTGGGTATTTGTAAAGGGTTGTCTTTACATATGTATCACTTTGTAACTAGGCACTTTGTATGATCCCCCGGCCCAAGATTGCTCCCACAACGTCAGGTGACTTACCTGACAAGAGAAAAATTGCCCACCGATAGCGCGAACAGGCATGGAAATGCACCAGACCTGCCGGTTATTTTGGTTATATCAACCTGCATTTCACGATTTTTTGACATTTGTAATCGCACACCGCTAGGATTCGGCCAACGCCTGCTGGCCATGACATGGCCATGCTGCTGTTGAAGGCCACCGTGCGCTTGCCGGCAAAGCCTTCCAGTTTGGATCCGCATAGCGTCGAACCTACGAAGGGGCGTTGGTTCCTGGCGTCATATTGCAGAGCGTTTTTGATTAAGAAATAAGGAAAATAACATGTTGAAAACCAGGATCAGCCTGGTCGCCTTGGCGATGATCGCCGCGACCCAGGCACAGGCCAATGAGCAGGCCGACAGCAAGGGCTTCATCGAAGACAGCCACGCCAATGTGCTGCTGCGCAACGCCTACATCAACCGTGACAAGAAGCACGGTACCGATGACCAGATCGAATGGGGCCAAGGCGTCATCGCCAACTTCTCCTCCGGTTTCACCCAGGGCACCGTCGGTGTCGGCGTCGACGCATTCGGCCTGTATGCCGTGCGTCTGGACGGCGGCAAGGGCCACAACGGTGGTGGCGGCGTCGACTTCTTCAAACCGCACGAAACCACCAATGCCGAGGGCAACGCCAGCTCGCCGCATAACCTTGCCCGTGGCGGCGCTGCCGTGAAATTCCGCATCTCCAACACCGTGCTGAAGTACGGTGACCAGATGCCGGCACTGCCTGTGCTGCAGTACGACGATGCACGTCTGCTGCCAGAAAGCTTCACCGGCACCCTGCTGACCTCGAAAGAGATCGAGGGCCTGGAGCTGAACGCCGGTCGCTTCACCCAGGAAGCGCGCAAGAGCGCCGAGCGTCGTGACGGTGGTGGCCTGAAGTCGATCAACGTCTTCGGCGGTAGCTACAAGTTCACCGACAACTTCACCGCTTCGCTGTACACCGCAGACAACGAAGACGTGATGAAGAAGCACTACCTGGGCTTGAACTACGTCTTCCCGATCGCCAGCGACCAGTCGCTGACCCTGGACTTCAACGGCTACAAGTCGGACATCGACAAGCAGTACGTCCAGGCCGCTGGCCTGAACGGCGATTCCAACACCATCTGGAGCCTGGCTGCCACTTACGCGTACGGTGCCCACTCGTTCACCCTCGCGCATCAGCGCAGCACCGGCAGCACCGGCTACAACTACGGCTTCTACCAGAACGCCGGTGGCGTGGGTGACGGTGGTTCGACCATCTACCTGGCCAACTCGTACTGGTCCGACTTCAACGCCGAAGACGAGCGCTCCTGGCAGCTGGGCTACGGCCTGGACTTCGGCGCCTATGGTGTTCCGGGCCTGACCTACAAGCTGGCCTACGTGGTGGGTGACAACATCAACACCCGCAACGTCGCCAACCCGCAAGGTTTCGGTGAAGGTAAAGAGCGCGAGATCTTCAACCAGATCCGTTACGTGGTTCAGGACGGCCCGGCCAAGGACCTGTCGATCAAGCTGCGTAGCTCGTTCGTGCGTACCAACAATGCGGTACAGCAGAACGGCTACAACGACGACGGCAACGAAGTCCGCGTATTCGTCGAGTACCCGATCAGCATCTTCTGATCTGATCCCGCTGGGGCTGCTTTGCAGCCCTATCGCGGCGCAAGGCCGCTCCCACACTGGCTGGCTCTAAACCTTCAAGGCCGGCGCAACCCCTGTGGGAGCGGCCTTGTGCCGCGAAAGGGGCGCAAAGCGCCCCCAGCCTTCAAGCCGGCTCCGCCTGTCTACGTCGTACCCCTGCTGCTTTTTCAACTTCCCCCGTCTCCGGTGCAAAGCTGTCGCTACGCGCCATTCGCCACATCCGCGCATAAAACTCGCTTTCAATCGAGCCACTGAGCAATTCGCCAGGCTTGAGAAACGTATGCAAATCCGAGAACAAGCCGATTTCACTGGCGCTGACACGCCGTGCCAGGTGCTTGGGCTTGAGTTCGCTTGGGTGCTCCAGCCCTGCGGCCGCCAGCATCTCGGCCAAGGTGTGCAGCGTGTTGCGATGAAAGCTGGCCACGCGCTGGGCCTTGTCCGGTACCACCAGCGCGCGCTGGCGTAGCGGGTCTTGGGTGGCAACCCCGGTCGGGCACTTGTTGGTGTGGCAGCTTTGCGACTGGATGCAGCCGATGGCGAACATGAAGCCGCGCGCCGAATTCACCCAGTCGGCACCAATGGCCAGCACGCTGGCGATATCGAAGGCGCTGACGATCTTGCCCGCTGCGCCAATGCGGATGCTCGAACGCAGGTTCAGGCCGACCAAGGTGTTGTGCACGAACATCAGCCCTTCGCGCATGGGCACGCCCATGTTGTCGCTGAACTCGCGTGGTGCCGCGCCGGTGCCACCTTCCTTGCCGTCGACGACGATGAAGTCGGGGGTGATGCCGGTGGCCAGCATGGCTTTGGCAATGCCCATGAACTCCCACGGGTGCCCCAGGCAGAACTTGAAGCCCACTGGCTTGCCGCCCGACAGTTCGCGCAGGCTGGCAACGAACTTGAGCAATTCGACCGGCGTGCGGAAGGCGCTGTGCGCAGCCGGGGAAATGCAGTCCTGGCCTTCGCGCACGCCCCGGGTCGCGGCGATTTCCGGGCTCACCTTGTGCCCTGGCAGGATGCCGCCGTGGCCGGGTTTGGCGCCCTGGCTGAGCTTGATCTCGATCATCTTCACTTGCGCCGAGCGGGCTTGCTCGGCGAAGCGTTGCGGGTCGAAAAGGCCCTCTTCGGTACGGCAGCCAAAGTAACCGCTGCCGATCTCCCAGATCAGGTCGCCACCATGTTCGCGGTGGTAGGGGCTGATGCTGCCTTCACCGGTGTCATGGGCAAAGCGGCCCAGGCGTGCGCCCTGGTTGAGGGCAGCGATGGCGTTGGCGCTGAGGGCGCCGAAGCTCATGGCCGAGATGTTGAAGATCGAGGCCGAGTAGGGCAGCCGGCATTGCGGCCCGCCGATGGCGATGCGGAACGAAGCAGGGTCGGGGGTGGCCACCGGCAGCATCGAATGGCTGATGAATTCGAAGCCCGGCTTGTAGGCATCGTTGAGTGTGCCAAAGGCTTTTTCGGCGCTTTCATTCTTGGCCCGGGCGTACACCAGCGAGCGCTGGGAGCGGGAGAACGGCAGCTTGTCGTCGTCGCCTTCGATCAGGTATTGGCGGATTTCCGGGCGGATGGTTTCGATCAGGTAGCGGATGTTGCCCAGGATCGGGTAGTTGCGCCGCACCGCATGGTGGCTCTGGCGCAGGTCATTGAGGCCGACCAGGCTGAGCAGGGCGGTGAGCACGGTGAACGGCCAGAGCCAGGCCTGTTGGGGCAGTAGCGGCAGGCTGGCGAAGGTGAACAGCAGGCAGGTGACGAGGCAGGCGTAGCGGCTGGGCAGTGAATGTTTCATGGGTCCATCGCAGGCAGGATGACCGGGCCTAGGATAGGCAAAGGCAGGCTGCGGAAAACCTGGTGAATCGGTAAAAGACTGTTACCTGATCGCAGGTTTGCCCTGCGCGACCCTTTCGCGACGCAAGGCCGTGATGGCAGGTCATTCGGGCAACCGCACACTGGCCCGCAAGCCGCCGCCGTCGCGGTTGTACAGCAGCAACTCGCCGCCATGACTGGCCGCGATGCGCTGGGCGATGCTCAACCCCAAGCCATACCCGCCAGACGCCTGATTGCGCGACCCTTCCCCCCGCACGAACGGGTCGGTAACCGTCGCCATCAAGCCGGGTGCAATCCCCGGCCCGCAGTCATCGATGTGGATAAAAACCCCCGTGGCCACGCGCTCCAGCGTGACCGAAACGTCTTTGCCATAGCGCAAGGCATTGACCAGCAGGTTCTGCAGGCACCGCTGCAGCAGCAATGCATCGACCCGCACGGTGCCCGCCTGGCCCTCAACGTGAAGCGGCTCACTGGCGGTGGCCAAGTCTGCGCACTGGCGCGCCACCAGCTGGTCCAGGTCCACCTGTTGCAGGTTCTGCTGCTCGCCGGCGCGCAGGTAGTCGAGTACCTGGCCGATCATGTCGTCCATCTGCGTGATGTTCTGCCGCAGCCGTTCGCGCTGCTCATCGTCTGGCAGGCGCTCCAGGCGCAGGCGCATGCGGGTCAACGGGGTACGCAAATCGTGGGAAACGGCGGCGAGGAAGTAGGCCTTGTCGTTGACCATCGCAATCAACCGTTGCTGCATCGCATTGAAAGCCTGCGCCGCCTGGCGCACTTCCTGCGGCCCATCCAGCGCCAAGGGTGGCTGCTCCAGGTTGCTGCCCAGCCCTCGCGCTGCGTCCGCCAGGCGCTGCAGCGGGCGCAGGCACAGGCGCACCGCCAGCAGGCACACCAGCAGCACGGCAACGATACGCAGGGCATACACCCGCAGCAGGTAGTCGCTGATCAACGCCCAGGCAGACTCGCCACTCCAGCCCTGCAGCTCCTGGCCATCGATGGTCAGCCAATGCCCATCGGCCAGCGGCACGGCAAACTGAATATGCGCCTGGGCCGTGCGCAAGCCGAACAGGCTGCGCCAGACAATCGGCTGGCCCAGTTCGTCAGTCAGTTGCACCTTCATCAGGCGCACGTCTACAGCATGGCCAAGTTCGTACTTGAGGGCCTGGTGCAGCAGCAATTCAATGCGCTTGCGCCCCCTGCGTTCGTCCCCTTCTTGCGCGGGCAAGGCCTCGGCACAGCGCAGCTGATAATGGGCTGGCGCCTGCACTGCGCCGGCATGGCAGTCGGCCTTGGCAATCAGGGGCGCGCTGCGGGCGGCGATCAGCCGCACCGGGGCTTCGAGCACCTGCGCGAAACGCACATCGAACCAGATGCTGCTCGACATCAGTTGGATCACCAGCGTGCCGCTGACCATGATCAGCAGCAGTTGGCCAAACAGCGTGCGTGGCCACAGCCGGCGGAGCCAGCGCACCTCAGGCATCCGCCTCGCTGCGGGCGAGGCTCAGCAGGTAGCCTTCGTTGCGGATGGTGAGGATCTGCGCGACGGCGCCCGGCGCGCGGCGCAGTTGCTGGCGCAGGCGGCTGACGCACATGTCTACCGAGCGGTCATCGGGCAGGTGGTCACGGCCGAACGCACTGCGGGTCAGATGATCGCGCGACACCACACGGTTGTTGGCTTCAAGCAGCTCACGCAGCACGCGGTAATCGGAGCGGGGCAGGGTCAGTGTCTCGCCGTCCGGGCGGGTGAGCAGGCGCTTCACGTGGTCGAGGCGAAAACCGGCAAATTGCTGCGCTTCGACAGCCGGTTTTGCCACCGGTGTATCGAGGCGCTGGGGGCGACGCAGCACGGCCTTGATCCGGGCAATCAGCTCGCGTGGCTCGAAGGGCTTGGCCAGGTAGTCGTCCGCGCCCACTTCCAGGCCAATGATGCGGTCCAGCGTGCTGCCTTTGGCAGACAACATGATCACCGCCAGGCCAGGGGTGGCTTGCAACTGGCGGCACAGGCTCAAGCCATCCTCGCCGGGCAGCATCAGGTCCAGCACCACCAGCTCCACTTTGTGCGCAGCCAGTTGCTCACGCATCTGCTCGCCATCAGCGGCGGCCAGTACGGTGTAACCGGCATCTGTCAGGTAATCACAGAGAAGTTCGCGGATTTCGTCGTCATCGTCGACAACCAGCAGCGTTGTACTCATTGCTAAAAACACCTGTTCGGTGAGGGCCGGAGGCGCTCGTTACGTTCAATTACATCCCCGTACAAGCCGGGCCTGGAGCCCTAAGGGCGGATCCCTAGAATCGTAACAAAAAATCATCTGCGAATACGAAGCCTTCCCAAATGAAACCTCGGAGCATCATGAACGACTTCTCTTCCATCGGCCGAGGCGCAAGTCACCTCACCCCGCTCGCCTTCTTCATCGCTGCGGCCATCAGCGGCAGCGCCATGGCTGCCGACAGCAAGCCACTGGTGCTGGATGCCACGCAGATCGAGGACAGCGCGCTGGTGCCTGCCGATGAAGCCGGCCAGCTAGGGTACACGGTCGAGAGCAGCCGCAGTTCAACCGGCCTCAAGCTGACGCCGCGGCAAACGCCGCAGTCGGTAACCACCATAACCCGCCAGCAGATGGACGACCGCGCCATCCACACCATCGAGCAGGCGCTGGAAACCACGCCAGGGGTGACGGCCAGCAAAGCCGAAGTCGGCGGGCGCACCGACTACCGGGCGCGAGGTTATTCGATCAGCAACTGGAAGGTCGATGGCCTGCAGTTTCAGGGTGGCTCCGACTTCAGCGGCGGTGGTAACGCGCTGAACATGGACCTGTACGAGCGCATCGACATCGTGCGTGGCGCCAACGGCCTGCTGGGCGGCACCGGCGACCCCTCGGCCACCGTCAACCTGATCCGCAAGGCCCCGACCAAGACCTTCGGCGGCAGTGCTTACGCGACCTACGGCAGCTGGGACAAACGCCGCCTGGGCGCCGACCTGAACCTGCCATTGTCCGAGGACGGCCGCCTGCGTTCGCGGTTTGTAATGACCCAGCAGGACGCCAACTCGTTCCGCGACAACCAGTCCGAGCGCGCCCGCGCTGCGCTGGCCAACTTCGAATTCGACCTCGACGACGCCACCACCCTGGGTGCCGGTTACCAGTACGAATACAACAAGGTCGTCGGCGGGGGGTGGGGTGCGAACATCCCGATCTGGTACCGCGACGGCAGCAAGACCGACCTGCCGCGCAGCACCAACGTGGTGCCCAGCTGGAGCTTTGGCGAGTACACCACCCGCACGGCGTTCGGTTCGCTCGAGCATCGCTTCGACAACGACTGGACGCTGGACCTGAAGGCCGCCCAAAGCACCGCCGAGGCCCTCAACCACCGCGGCCTGGCCAAGGTCAACTCGGCGGGCCGCGGCACCTTCGGCGGCTACTGGGACCAGGACGGCAGCGGCGCCGTGCTCAACGGCCTGCACAGCGCCAGCGACACCACCCAGCAGTCGGCGCAGATCGACCTGTCCGGCCCGTTCCAGCTGTTCGGCCGTACCCATCAGGCGATGGTCGGTTACAACGACAGCCGCACCGTGGCCTGGTCACCGGAATACACCTGCAACATGGTCAGCGACGGCCGCGTCAGTGCTGCGGCGCTGGGTTGCCAGTTCCGCGCCAACAACGGTTTCCCGCTGACCGACTGGCGCAATGGCGTGGATGACGACTACGACATGATCGCCTCGCGCACCGGCCGCCACAGCAAGACCACCACCCGCTTGCAGGGCATGTATGCAGCTACTCGCCTGAGCATCACCGACCCGCTGTCGGTGATCGTCGGCGTGCGCACCAGCAACTATTCCGCAATCACCCGCAGCAATGCGGGCGTGCGCACCAGCCAGGAAGAAAACGGCATCGTCACCCCCTACCTGGGCGCGGTGTACGACCTCAACGACACCTACTCGCTATACGCCAGCTACACCGACATCTTCACCCCGCAGACCGTCGAGACCAGCAGCGGCAGCAAGGTCGAGCCGATTCGCGGGCAAAGCTACGAAACCGGCATCAAGGGCGAATGGTTCGATGGCCGCCTGAATGCCTCGGCGGCGTACTTCCGCACCAAGCAGGAAAACAAGGCCGTGCTGGACGGCGACCTGACCACACCGACCGGTAACGACGCCTACAAAGCCGGCTCTGGCCAGGAAACCGACGGCATCGACCTGGAAATCGCCGGTGCACTGACCCCGAACTGGAACGTTTACGCGGGCTACACGTACCTGCACTTCCGCCGTATCGACAGTGATGGCCGCAGCGACCCGTCGCACCTGTTCAAGGCCTCGACCACGTATCGGCTGTCTGGCCCGCTGGACCGCCTGACCCTTGGCGCAGGGGTTACCGCCCAGAGCAACATTCGCGCGGTATCCAGCCCGGCTGGGCAGCCGAGCAATGGTGTCAGCACAGGTGCTACCGACGTCAACTGGTCGGGGTATGCGATCTGGAATGCCATGGCCAAGTACCAGCTGACTGACGATACGAGTGTCAGCCTCAATGCCAATAACCTGTTCGACAAGCACTACTACACCCGCTACGGGTTCTACGCGGGGGCTATATATGGGGATCCGCGGAACCTGTCGTTGACGGTGAGTACGGCGTTCTGACGGAGGCGGGTCGCCTGGTTGCGGCATCGGATGGCATTGAGCAGGCTGCCGAAGCGTTGGTTGTGAGTGGCGAAGCATCAGCGTCTAGGCAGGGTGTTGCGGTTGAAGCCCGTCCAAGCTTGCCAGGAGGGTTTATCTGGCATACAGATATCTGTTTGACAGATATCTGTATGTGCGATAAATTTCGGTATATGTAAGGACGCCGGAAACCAAAAACATGCGAGTGGTAACAAAGACGGCGGTTGCACAAGCCATTGAAACGTACAGCCAGTGGAAAGAGCCACTGAACTTGTGGCTGACCACCTTTGACAGGCCGCCCCTTCGGTTTGAGTCCTTTGATCAAATTCGTGATGTTTGGGGCACTGCCTCAGGATGGAACGTCGATCGCATTCCTCACTCAAAGCTGAGACACACGAGCAAAAAAGGACCTCTTGATATCTACGTCTTCGATATCAAGAAAAATGAATGTCGAATCATCGCGTGGATCAACACACGAACCGGCACCATTTACATGAAGGACATTCTGCCCCACGCTGGATATGACAAGTGGTGCAAAAGTGATGTTAAGTAGATGATCACAAGGCCGGCTCTATCTATGTACAATGTAATTATAGGTGACCAGATGAAGCGTGATAAGATCGAAGCCAATGGACTAGATTCCTTCATAGCTAATATTTCACCAATGTTTGATGGGCTGAGTGATCAGATAGCTACAATGTCCAAGTTGTTATCTGCCTGTCATGATCCCATTGAAGATGATGATGACCTGCAGGGGCGGATGGCGCTAATTGATGAGCTCTACGCTCATGCGGACAGTGAAGATCACGCAGCAGCACGTTTTGCGGAGCTGGTCGCTGATCGCGTGTACGAGTACGAAACTGAAACGGTGTTGATACCTCAATCCTCTCAGTCGGAAGCGCTCGCGTTTCTGATTTCGGACAGGGGCGTTAAACAAAAAGATTTGTCTGGCATTGCAACGCAAAGTGCTGTTTCTGAAATACTGAACAACAAAAGAAAAATGACGGTTGGGCAAATAAAAGGCTTTGCTGATTTCTTTAAGGTGCCTGTTGAATTCTTTATGAATGGTGCAGTCTGATGAAAGCGTTGAACGCTGTGTGTGTAACCTAACGGCGCTCTATGGATAGCACAGCAAGAACACTTTAAATCGTTTACCCAAAGCCCCTCCGCCCTCACTGTGGTATGGGGCTTTTAGGGGTTATGTAAAGCTGCTTATAGCTTCCTGATAGTCCCAGTGTACCTCTCAAACCCCGCCATTTTTGATCAGTTCGATTTGCGAGGGGAGAGTTGTGGGTGGCAGCTTGCCTGCGATGGGCCGCGAAGCAGCCTCCTGCAGTCAGCTGGATTGCGCCTGCTGAACCTCGCGAACCGGCTTGTCCAACCGGTCCTCCATACGGTCCCAGTCCTCCCCGAACAGCTCCACCGGATGCATAGTGCGATCGGCTCCATTGCCGCAGGCCAGCGCTTTGGCGGGGCAATACAGGTCGCACCCCCAGCAGATGCGTTCAGGGTGGCTGGGGTTGGTGGGGAATTTCTTGGCCATAGCGTCCATTCTCGCAAGTGGGGTGCTGAGCCCAAGCTATGCCTTCCAGCGCTTTCAGCCTTGATTGAAATCAAGGCGCGCTGCGTCTTGCGGTAAGGTTTTCAACTTATCGTTTCTGCGATCGGCATGTGATCGCGAAAGTCGGTCCGAGCAGTATCACTGGCTGGAGGTGATAGGGGCGCTATCTGACACAAGAAGGAGTGGATGAAATGGCATCGATGAAACGTCCCCGCCTGCGGGCGGTTCAGCCTCGGTCGGGCGCTAGCCTTGAGCTGACTTTTACCAATGGGCAGCGGTTTACCCTGGATATGAGCGACGCGCTTAAAGCGTATCCGGGGTTGGCGCCACTGGCTAAGCGCAAAGCGTTCGAAGACGTAACGTTAGGGGATGGAGGCTGGTCTGTGGAATGGCCGGCGCTGGATATTCAGATCGGTGCCGACACCCTACTGCTGGACGCGCTTGCCCAGAACGCCCCGGATGAGAACACCCGGATATTCATTCGCTGGCGGTTGCGGCATCGGATGACGCTCGACCAGGCTGCCGAAGCACTGTGTCCGCTCCATGAAGCCCACATTCCAAGCGACTACCTGAAGCCCGATGCTGCGCTCCCGATTTCTTTCTGGAGCCAGTCCGCCATGATGCGTCCCGACAGCAAAGTCGA